>CAKVVS010000049.1:0-7996 GCA_934834395.1 Parahaemophilus parainfluenzae
TTATAATCCCTGCATACATTATGCGGGGATTTTTTATGTCTATTCAATCATTACTCAATACGCTCGAGCAAAAAGTACAGCAACTGACTCAAGCCTATCAAACTGACTCTGATAAAAAAATCAACGCGAAATTTAACCGCACTTTATTTACCGAAGATTTTGAAACCGTCGGTTTTTATCTCAAAGAAATCCAACAAAGCTTAACGAAGCTATTCAGCCTTCCCCATCAAAATGAAGAACAAATTGTATTTATGGCAGAACATCTTTTAGGGCAATGTACCGCCTTGACCGAAGCCATGAATCGCAAGCATAAAAAGCCCATTCAGCCGAAAATAGCAGAGCCACAAGTTGCAAGTAGTAAATCACAACATAGCATTCATCGTCTCCCTCCAAGAGAGCGTCTAGAAAAATATTATGAAGCCTTGCAGCAACTCACGGAAAAATACGAAGAAGCTAAAGCACAAGCGGATACGGCACAAACAGATATTCAACGAGATATGCATAAGCAAACTGCGGCAATTTATTTAACGCGCCGTCAAAAATGTTTAGAGGCGATTGAGACCTTAGAAGAATACCTTGCCTTTAAAGAAGCCCAAGAAAGTGCGGTCAAAAAATAAGATATTTTTTAATAGACTGAAAAGCAAAAATCCCTAAATCTTTCGACTTAGGGATTTTTTGAATTTGATGGCGGAGGAAGTGAGATTCGAACTCACGGAGGGCGTAAACCCTCGCCGGTTTTCAAGACCGGTGCCTTCAACCACTCGACCATTCCTCCGTGATTTAAGCGAGGTGAATAATACGTTTTTTCCCCCACCCCGTCAAGCAAGAAAATAAAAAAATTATCTGACTGACTACTTTTAAATCACTATGTTTTAAAAATACACAAAATAAAAAACGGAACCTACTGGCTCCGTTTTTATTATTGAGATATTACTCTGCTTTTGCTTGTGTCGCTTCAGAATAAATATGGCTAATTGCACTATGATGGCCTGCGGCGCCTTTACCGTTAAAGTAATAGCGAGACTCCGTCCATTCTACAATTGGGAATGGTTTAGACTCTTCATCTGGTGCTTTAGCTAATGTCATCGCTGCTTTAGTGTGTTGTACCGCTGAAATGGTACCTGCACGACCAGTGAACACATAAGAGCGAACAAACTCTGTTTTCTCTTGTGGTTCAACTTCTGTTGTTGCAACTTGAGCAACAGGTTCTGATTTATGATGCAAGCGTTCTAATGATTCTTGCACTTTCTGTTGAACCGCTTCATTTGCCGGTTGAGTAATGAAATCTAACGCTGGTTGTGCTTCAACTGATTTTTCTTCCACGACAATACCTGTTGCCGGGGTAATTACACCTTTTTTCGTTTTTTCTTGCTCAAGTAATTCATCCACCGATAAGAAATTGCTTTCTTTCGCTGCATTCACAGCAGAATAATCGATGCATACTTTACCGCTTGCTAATTCAGGTGAAGCAACTGCCGCAAATAATGGCATTGGTGACTTCACTTCATTACGGCGGCGGCGTTGATTATTCGATGTACGTAAATGACGTGGAGTACGACGCTGACGTTCTTGACGTGGTTTATCTTCAGCATTATCTGCTACATTATTTTCAACCACTTGATTTTGAACAGTCTCAACAGCTGGCACTTCAACTGCTTCAGTAACATTTTCAGTTACATCATTTGGATTGTCATCAATACGAACACGTTTACGTAAATCACGACGTTGACGACGCTCTGCTACTGGTTTTTCTGCTTTTTCTTCTTGACGATTATCATCAGAAACATTAGCGAAATTAACCGCACTTTCAGATGTCACTTCTTCATTCGCGTTACGGCGATTGCGACGATTATTCACACGCTCGCGAGTTGGACGCGCATTTTCTTCATCTGTATTTTTCGCATTATCGTTGTTTTCATTGCGAGAACGACGATTATTACGACGATCTTGATTGCGACGATTATTACGATTGCCATTGCGATTATTACGATTGTTTTGGTTTTTCTCTTCTTCTTTTGGTCCAGAAGCGAATAAACCTTTAATTGCAGCAACAATTTTTGCAAACAGTGAAGGACCTTCTGATTTGCGCTCAACTGGTGCAGGCGCTGCCGTTGGGATCGATAGCGATACCGCAGCACTTTCCATCACTTGTTCTGATGTCACTGCTGCGGTTTCAATGTTACGTGAAACAAGCGACTCTTCAGGTACGAATGCTTCATCTTGTGCTTCATGGAATTTTGCTAAGTTGTAGCTTAATTCATTCAGTTCTTCACCTTCACGTACGCGGAACACGCTGAAATGCGGGGTTTCCATCGCTTCATTTGGCACCACGATAATCTCTACATCATGGCGTTTTTCGATGATGCTTACTGCTTTACGTTTTTCATTGAGTAAGTAAGAGGCAATTTGTACTGGCACGATAGTGTGTACTTGTTTGGTATTTTCTTTTAACGCTTCTTCTTCGATTAAACGTAAGATTGAAAGTGATAAACTTTCGTTATCACGCACTTTACCTGTACCTTGACAGCGTGGGCAAACATGGTGAGAAGATTCACCTAATGATGGGCTTAAACGCTGACGCGACATTTCCAACAAACCGAAGCGAGAAATACGGCTGATTTGAATACGCGCACGGTCTTGACGCACCGCATCACGGATACGGTTTTCAACTTCACGTTGGTGACGAACTGGTGTCATATCGATGAAATCGATGACCACTAAACCACCTAAGTCACGTAAACGTAATTGACGAGCAATTTCATCTGCGGCTTCAAGGTTAGTATTTAATGCGGTTTCTTCAATATCACCACCACGAGTTGAACGCGCCGAGTTGATATCGATCGCCGTTAACGCTTCTGTCACATCAATGACAATTGAACCGCCAGAAGGTAAGCGAACTTCACGTTGGAAGGCGGATTCAATTTGTGACTCAATTTGATAGTGGCTAAATAGCGGCACTTCGCCTTGATACAGCTTCACACGATTGATGAAATCTGGGCGTACAAGTTTGATGTGTGCTTTCGCTTTTTCAAATACTTTCGGGCTATCAATTAAGATCTCACCGATATCACGACGCAAGTAATCACGGATCGCACGAACGATCACATCACTTTCTTGGTGAATTAAGAACGGAGCTGGACGGCTTTGTGAAGCTTGTTTAATTGCTTCCCAATGATGTAAAAGTACTTTTAAGTCCCATTGTAATTCTTCTGGTGATTTACCTACACCCGCTGTACGCACGATAAGACCAACGCCTTCTGGTACATCTAAAGAACTCAATGCTTCTTTAATTCGATACGTTCATCGCCTTCAATACGGCGAGAAATGCCACCTGCACGAGGATTATTTGGCATAATCACCAGATAACTACCGGCAAGGGAAACAAAAGTGGTTAAGGCCGCACCTTTATTGCCGCGTTCTTCTTTGTTCACCTGAACGATCACTTCTTGGCCTTCGGTCAAAATATCACGGATATTTGGACGACCTTGGAACACATAATCAGCAGGGAAATACTCGCGGGCAATTTCTTTTAAAGGAAGGAAGCCATGGCGCTCTGCACCATAATCCACAAAGGCTGCTTCTAAACTCGGCTCTACGCGAGTGATTTTCCCTTTGTAAATATTGGCTTTTTTCTGTTCATGACCCGGACTTTCAATATCCAAGTCGAATAAACGCTGGCCATCGACCAACGCAACGCGCAACTCTTCTTTTTGAGTCGCATTGATTAACATTCTTTTCATTGTCAATTTCTCGTTTTGAATTATCTAAAATACCTTGAAAATTAACCGCACTTTACAGATTTACTGACCTTAGCCATCGACCTCGTGTTTCTCGCGAACAGTCAATCTCACGACTGTGTGTTGCTGGGTGCATTGATAGCATACTCAATTGTTATCTAAGACAATTTTCGTAAAACAATGCGGTGTGTTAATTACGCATTGCAAGGAAGCGTCAATCTTCAAGAAAAATATGTTGATTATCAATGTCTTATGCCATTCGCCGCATTGAGTTTTGACCAACATACAAAATCGCTTTCTAAATGCCAAATTTTAGGCGCAGAAAGACGCTCTATTATCCACATTCGGGGCTAAATTAGCAAGGCATTCTTGCTATTATCACCAGGGATATTGTGATATGATTCAGCCCAATTTTTAAAGGACAGATTCAATGACTGAAAAACAAGAAAAAATCATCAATCAATCCGTCAAAATGCTCACCATTTCTGAAGACGAAGCAGGACAACGCATTGATAATTATTTATTGGCAAAATTAAAAGGTGTGCCAAAAAGTTTGATTTATCGCATTCTGCGTAAAGGCGAAGTACGTGTGAACAAAGGGCGAATCAAACCTGAATATAAATTACAAAATGGTGATGTGGTGCGTGTGCCACCAGTTCGTGTTTCTGAAAAAAATACTGCCCCAATTTCTAAAAACTTGAATAAAGTTGCTTCCCTTGAAAGCCATATTATTTTTGAAGATGATTGTTTATTAGTCTTGAACAAACCTTCTGGCATTGCTGTTCATGGCGGGAGTGGCTTGAATTTTGGTGTGATTGAAGCCTTGCGTGCATTACGTCCTGAAGCCCGCTTTTTAGAGTTGGTTCACCGTTTAGACAGAGATACATCAGGTATCTTATTAGTGGCGAAGAAACGCTCTGCCTTACGCAACTTACATGAACAACTTCGTATAAAAACCGTACAAAAAGATTATCTCGCACTCGTGCGTGGACAATGGCAATCTCATGTAAAAGTCGTGCAAGCGCCTTTATTAAAAAATGAGCTGGCTAGTGGTGAACGCATCGTTAAAGTCAGTGAACAAGGCAAACCTTCTGAAACGCGATTTGCCATTGAAGAACGCTATCAAAATGCGACCCTAGTAAAAGCTTCACCCGTAACAGGTCGAACCCATCAGATCCGAGTTCATACTCAATATGCAGGCCACCCAATTGCATTAGATGATAAATACGGTGATAAAGAATTCGATAAATATATGCAAGATATCGGGCTTAATCGCTTGTTTTTACATGCGTTTTCTATTCGCTTTGTGCACCCTAAAACGGGTGAAACATTACGCCTCAATGCGCAACTAGACGAAAAAATGAAAGCAATTCTGAAAAAACTGCGTGAAAGCAAAGAGATAAACCCATAGACAAGAAAAATGTTTATTGTTATATTTGATGACGGAGACAACTCGTTTCTATCATTAATTAACATATAACAACAAAGGATAGCAAAATGGCAAAAGGACAATCATTACAAGATCCTTATTTGAATGCGTTACGCCGTGAACGTATTCCTGTTTCGATTTATCTCGTTAATGGGATTAAATTACAGGGTCAAATCGAATCATTCGACCAATTCGTGATTTTATTAAAAAACACGGTTAATCAAATGGTGTACAAACACGCAATTTCGACTGTGGTTCCAGCACGTTCTGTTTCTCACCACAATAATAATGGCGGTCATCATGCAGCACAAACTTCTGATGCTGTAGCGGAAGTAGAAACACAAGCAGAATAATTCTGTTCAATGAACGATTTCATCAATTTAAGTGCGGTTGAAAATTCACCTGAAATTTCAACCGCACTTTCGTCATCTAAAACAGTCGACAATAGCCAACCGACAAAAGATAAAGCTGTCGTCGTGCATGTTTTCTTTTCTCAAAATAAAAACATTGAAGATCTACAAGAATTCCAACTTTTAGCGGAATCTGCCAATGTTGAGATTTTACAAATCATCACCACAAGCCGTGCCACGCCACAAGCGAAATATTTTATCGGTGAGGGGAAAGCACAAGAAATTGCTGATGCAGTGAAAGCCTTAGATGCCGATGTTGTTTTGGTGAATCATCAATTAACGCCCGCTCAAACCCGTAATTTAGAAAGCATTTGCCAATGTCGTGTAGTAGATCGCACTGGGGTGATTTTAGATATCTTTGCCCAACGAGCCCGCTCGCACGAAGGGAAATTGCAAGTTGAATTAGCTCAGCTTAAGCATTTATCCACTCGATTAGTCCGCCGAAAAACAGGCTTAGATCAGCAAAAAGGTGCGGTAGGATTGCGTGGCCCTGGCGAAACGCAGTTAGAAACGGATCGCCGTTTAATCAAGGTTCGTATCGCACAGTTGCAAAATCGTTTGGCGAAAGTCGAAAAACAACGCAATCAAAATCGCCAAACACGACAAAAAGCGGATATTCCGACCATTTCCTTAGTAGGCTACACCAATGCGGGGAAATCGACACTCTTCAATTTCATCACGCAAGCCAATGTCTATGCGGCAGATCAGCTTTTTGCCACCCTCGATCCCACATTAAGACGTTTGCAAATTCAAGATGTTGGCACAGTGATTCTCGCCGATACCGTTGGTTTCGTTCGCCAACTTCCCCATGATTTAGTTTCCGCTTTTAAATCTACCTTGCAAGAAACGGTAGAAGCCAGTTTGTTATTGCATGTCATTGATGCAGCAGACGCTCGAAAGATCGAAAATATTGAAGCCGTGAATTTAGTGTTGGAAGAAATTAAGGCTGACAAAGTGCCTGCTTGTTTATAACAAAATTGATTTATTGGAAAATGTGGCGCCCCATATTGAATATGATGACGAGAATAAGCCAGTTGCCGTTTACCTTTCAGCACATTCAGGTGAAGGCTTAGATCTACTACTTGAAGCCATTAAAGAGCGGTTGAAAAATGAGATACTTTCTTTCACCCTCACACTACTCCCTCAAGAGGGCAAAATTCGCCATGCGCTCTATCAATTAGATAGCATTTGTCATGAACAAATTTCGGATGAAGGTGAATTTATCCTCAATGTACAAATTGATAAAGTCGAATGGCTCAAACTTTGTAAACAATTCCCTAAACTGTCAGAAATTATTTACTAATACCGTATTGTTTTAATTTATTGGCGATCGCCGTGTGTGATACGCCTAATCGTTGTGCCAATTTTCGAGTACTTGGATACTGAGCATAAAAAGCACGCAAGACACTCGCCTCATATTGTCCCATGATCTCATCCAGCGTTTGCTCACCAAAATCATCTACAGAAATGACCGCACTTTGTCCGGGTTTTAAATTTAAACTTTCAATATCAAGATGGTCATTTTTTGCTAAGGAACAGGCACGATACAAGACGTTGTATAGTTCTCGCACATTGCCTTGCCAAGGCTGCCCTTTTAAATAATTCAGAAAATCAGCATTATATTGCGGCATTGAAATCTTAAGCTGCGTGCTAATTTCTTGTAAAAAACCGTCCGTTAAAGGCTGAATATCTTCTACTCGTTCGCGCAGAGGTGGCACATTTAGTGCTAAAACATTTAAGCGATGGAATAAATCACTACGCAACTTACCTTGCTCTAACAGTTTTTCCATGGGTTCTCGTGAAGTACAAATTACACGAACATTTGCATGATGTTCTTTTTCTTCCCCCACTCGACGGAAAGAACCATCCGTTAAAAAACGCAATAATTTTGCCTGTAAACTTAATGAAAGCTCAGCAATGCCATCCAGCAACACCGTGCCTTCGTTAGCATATTCAAAAAAACCGCTGGTTTCACTGTCACCCACTTTACGCCCAAACATTTCGCTTTCCGCATCTTCATCCGGCAGGCCTGCACAGTTTACTGCAATGAATTTTTTCTCACGACGCAAGCTCGCAAAATGGCTAGCTTTTGCTAATAAGTCTTTACCCGTACCCGTTTCACCTTGAATTAAAAGCGGCACATCAAACATCGCAAAACGTTGTGCATTTTCGACCGCACTTTTCATGGAAAGGCTTTGAGTGACAAAGCAAGAGAACGGATCTTGTGGATTAAATGTCAGCATAAAATAAGCTCAAATTTTTTGAATGATGCCGATATGATAGGAAGTTTATTGATATGTGTAAAGATTAATTTACATATAAAAAGGGCAATACTTGACTGCCCTTTTAGATGATTTTTCGTATTATTTTTTCACTGCACGATCAAGTTCTTGCGCAATGATTTCCATGCTTTCTAAACC
>CAKVVS010000050.1:0-2225 GCA_934834395.1 Parahaemophilus parainfluenzae
ACTTAGACTACGCGCCATTTTTCCCAATGTTTAACTGTATGCTCGTTGATCTAAAAGGCATGCTTTCACATGGTTTTAAAATGGGTAATGCCGAAATTGAACCGCCTAAATCTATCGGCACAGCAACAGCGGTTACTGCACAAATTATTGCTCAAGTAGCCAGCCATATTTATGGCGGTACAACCATTAATCGCATTGATGAAGTGCTTGCGCCTTATGTTCAACTCAGTTTTGAAAAACATTTGAAAAATGCCGCACAATGGCAAATTCCGGATGCGGAAGGTTATGCAAAAGCGCTAATTGAAAAAGAATGTTTTGATGCGTTTCAATCCCTTGAATATGAAGTTAATACGCTCCATACATCAAATGGCCAAACGCCATTTGTCACCTTTGGTTTTGGCCTAGGCACAAGTTGGCAAGAACGTTTAATTCAGCAATCAATTTTAAAAAATCGTATTCGTGGTTTGGGGAAAAATCATAAAACACCGGTCTTCCCTAAACTGGTCTTTACCATTAAAAAAGGCGTGAACCAAAACGAACAAGATCCAAACTATGACATTAAAAAACTAGCATTAGAATGCGCATCAAAACGCATGTATCCAGATATTTTAAACTATGATCAAGTAGTCAAAGTCACTGGCTCATTCAAAGCTCCAATGGGTTGTCGTAGCTTCTTGGGTGCTTATGAAGAAAACGGTCATGAAGTGCATGATGGGCGCAATAATTTAGGCGTAGTGAGTTTGAATCTACCTCGTATTGCTCTTGAAGCACAAGGAGATGAAGAAAAATTCTACCGCACTTTAGATGAACGCTTAGCCCTTGCGAAGAAAGCCTTGCTTACCCGTATTGCTCGCTTAGAAAATACGAAAGCTCGTGTCGCGCCAATTCTCTATATGGAAGGTGCGTGTGGCGTTCGATTAAAAGCTGATGATAAGGTTGCGGATATTTTCAAAAATGGACGAGCATCAATTTCTTTAGGCTATATTGGCATTCACGAAACCATCAATGCACTGTATAAACAAGGGCATATTTTTGACGATGAACAACTACGCGAAAAAGGCATCGCGATTGTGCGTCGTTTAAGTGAAGCAGTCAAACAATGGCAGAAAGAAACTGGCTATGCATTTAGCCTTTATTCCACACCAAGTGAAAACTTGTGCGATCGCTTCTGTCGTTTAGATACCAAACAATTTGGAGTCATTGAAGGCGTTACCGATAAAGGCTACTACACTAATAGCTATCACTTAGATGTAGAGAAAAAAGTGAATCCATACGATAAATTAGACTTTGAAATGCCTTATCCTGAATTAGCGAGTGGCGGCTTTATCTGTTATGGCGAATACCCTAACATTCAACATAACCTCAAAGCACTCGAAGATGTGTGGGATTATAGCTATGATCGCGTGCCTTATTACGGCACCAACACGCCAATTGATGAATGTTACGAATGTGGTTTCACAGGAGAATTCAATTGTACAAGTAAAGGTTTTGTCTGCCCGAAATGCGGTAATCATGACAGTGCAAAAGTCTCTGTAACCCGACGGGTTTGTGGTTATCTCGGCAGTCCTGATGCTCGTCCATTCAATGCGGGCAAACAGGAAGAAGTAAAACGTCGAGTGAAACACCTATAATGTCGCAACATTGATTATGATAAAATAGCTCATCAAAAGTGAGCTATTTTTATTTCAATAAATAAGGAAGTACCATGCCAACACTTACACAAATCACGCAATCCATTATGCAAGATCCCGACAATCAATCTTTTACTTCAAAAGGAATTGAACCGCTTTTTGCGGCACCAACGACAGCTCGCATTAACATTGTCGGACAAGCCCCCGGAATTAAAGCACAAGAAAGTCGTTTATATTGGAATGATAAAAGCGGTGATCGCCTACGTAAATGGCTAGGTGTGGATCGCGATACCTTTTATCATTCTGGTATGTTTGCTGTCATCCCGATGGATTTTTATTACCCTGGTAAAGGAAAATCGGGTGATTTACCGCCACGCAAAGGCTTTGCAGAAAAATGGCATGTGCCAATTTTAGCAAACTTACCCAATATCGAGCTCACCATTCTTATCGGGCAATATGCACAAAAATATTATTTACCAGAAAATGAGCTTAATGTGACTGAAACGGTTCGCCATTTCCGTGATTTTCTCCCTCACTTTCTTCCGCTTGTTCACCCTTCTCCACGCAACCAAATTTGGCTCAAGAAAAATCCGT
>CAKVVS010000050.1:2235-7994 GCA_934834395.1 Parahaemophilus parainfluenzae
TTCCAACATTACAAAAGCAAGTGAAAGCGATTTTATCTCGTTAAACAAATATTCCACGAATAAAGAGCGATCAAAAATATCTGATTTTGACCGCTCTTTGTTTTAATACTAATCAATTTTTAGTACTCCCCTATTTTCTGATTAAACGCACTTATGCTAGAATCGGCGGCCATAAAAAATATAAGGAGAAATATGCAATCAATCCCCGTCACCAATTCTCAACGAAAAGCATGGAATAAACAAACCATTATATTCCTCTTTGATGTCGCGCTCTTTTTTATTTTACTTAATACCCTTCCTTTTGAACCTGCGGCAAACAAAGGATTATCTTTACTCGCGTTTGTAGCTATTTTATGGCTTACCGAAGCCGTCAGTGTAACGATCACTGCATTGTTCGTGCCCATTTTATCTGTCCTGTTAGGATTGGCTAATAGTCGTGAAGCGCTTGCTGCCTTTGCGGATCCGACCATTTTCTTATTCTTTGGTGGTTTTGCCCTTGCTACTGCATTAAATGTGCAAAAAATTGACAAAATGATTTCGAATAAAATCATGCAATTAGCGAAAGGTCGTCTCTTTGTTGCGGTGCTTTACCTCTTCTTAGCAACAGCATTTTTATCTATGTGGATGAGTAATACGGCCACGGCGGCGATGATGATCCCACTTTCAATGACTATTTTGAGTCAGTTAGATCGTAATGAAGATCACAATACTTACGTATTCGTGTTATTAGGGATTGCCTATAGTGCTACCATTGGAGGGATGGGAACACTTGTGGGAAGTCCACCTAATGCGATTGCAGCCTCCCAACTTCATTTAGGTTTTGCTGACTGGTTAATGTATGGCACGCCAGTCATGTTAATTTTATTCCCGCTTATTATTGGTTGGTTATATATTATATTTAAACCAAAATTAGGCCTTCGTTTTGCTGCTGAATTTGAAAAAATTCACATGACTAAACAACGTGTTTTAACCTTGGTCATTTTTATCACTGTAGCAATTCTGTGGATTTTTGGTGGGTACCTTAACCCAATTATTTCTCAATCATTAGGTTTGCCAAAACCTATTGGCAGCTTTGACAGTATGGTGGCGCTCTCCGCAGCGATTGTCATTTGTGTAACGGGTATCGCAAGTTGGAAACAAGTGCAAGAAAATACAGAATGGGGCGTGCTATTCCTTTTTGGTGGCGGCTTAACCTTAAGTTCTGTGCTTACCCATTCTGGTGCAAGCAAAATCATGGCGGATGGTATCGTCTTCATCATTGAAGGCGGGCACTACTATGTGATGGCATTAATTGTTGCCGCCTTTATTGTCTGCTTAACTGAGTTTACCTCAAACACAGCAAGTGCTGCTTTACTGGTTCCAATCTTTATTTCCATCGCACAAGCACTGAATATGCCACCACTTGGTTTTGCGATGATTATTGGCCTAGGGGCATCTTGTGCCTTTATGATGCCGGTCGGGACACCACCAAATGCGATTGTGTACTCGACAGGTTTTGTGAAACAATCCGAAATGATCCGCGTGGGTAAATTTATTGATTTAACCTGTATGCTAATTATCGGGACAATTGCTTATATCTTCTGGATGTAACCTTTAAAACCTAATAAGTGCGGTTAAAAACAAGATGATTTTTAACCGCACTTTTTTATTTTATTTACGCAAACGTTTGCCTGAAATAAAAATTAACGTATAATTCGCACAATTTTTTTACTTGGGGAAACCAAATGAATAACAACCTGCTTTATACGGTGGAAGACAAACCACCTTTCGGATTGAGTTTACTCCTTGCCGCACAACATTTACTTGCTGCACTAGGGGGAATTATTGCCGTACCATTAGTCATTGGTAACGTCTTAAAATTACCGACTGAAGACACCATTACGCTAGTGAATGCTGCACTTTTGATTTCTGGTGTGGTGACCGTTATCCAATGTAAAGGCTTAGGCCCTGTGGGTATTCGTTTGCCAAGTGTGATGGGGACCAGTTTTACTTTCGTTGCCGCTGCACTTGCCATTGGTTTCAGTAAATATGGCATCGCTGGTATATTAGGTTCTTCTCTCATTGGTTCCTTAGTGATGATTATCGGCAGTTTCTTCATGCCATATATTCGTAAATTGTTCCCACCACTTGTGACGGGGACTGTCGTTATGATGATCGGATTAAGCCTCATTCCTGTTGCCGTTGACTGGTTTGCAGGTGGTCAACGTGGTGATACGAATTATGCGACGCCAGAAAATTTAATGATGGCGAGCTTTGTATTAGTGATCGTGGTAGCCCTCGTACAATGGGGTAAAGGGATTTTCTCTGCAGCCGCCATCGTTATTGGGATGATGACTGGTTATATCGTCTGTTTAGCCATGGGCTGGGTAAGCTTTGAAGGCGTAAAACAAGCACAAACTTTCGCGAGTCCACAACCACTACACTTTGGTTTAGCCTTCCCTATTTCAGGCATTATCGGTATGTCTATTGCCTATTTAGTGACGATCGTTGAATCAAGCGGTAACTTCTTAGCCCTAGGTAATGCCACCAAAACCGAAATCACTGGCAGACATTTACGCGGCGGGGTTTTAGCCGATGGTTTAGGATCAGCCTTAGCCGCCATTATGTCTACCACGCCATTCTCTTCATTCTCACAAAATATCGGCGTGATTTCCTTAACTGGCGTGGCAAGTCGTCACGTGGTTGCGCTAACCGGTGTACTTCTAGCGCTAGCGGGGTTATTCCCTGTATTCGGTGCATTAATTGTATCAATTCCATTACCAGTATTAGGCGGTGCAGGCTTAATGATGTTCGCGATGATTATCGCTGCGGGTATTCAAATGTTGGATAAAGTCGCACGTAGTAAACGCAATGGTTTAATCATTGCCATTTCTATTGGCTGTGGCTTAGCGGTGACGACTCGTCCAGAATTGCTTGATAAATTACCGCACTTTTTCAAAGAAGTGCTCGGTTCAGGCATTACCGTAGGCTCATTACTTGCCTTAATTCTTAACCTTGTCCTTCCAGAAGATAAAGTGGAAGAAACAAAAGAATAAAAATAGATAGCGAATAAGGGCAGATTAACACTGCCCTTTTCTTTTCCTGTAAAACATTTCTAAAACTGACCGCACTTTGTTAAAATCAAACATCATTTTCCATTTATGAAGGAATAAAAATGGCAGATTTACCTTTCTTCGTTGAGCTCAACGAACAAAATCTTACTGAAACGTTGCAACGTTCTGTTGAAACACCACTTGTCATTAACTTTTATGCACCAAGCCATAAAGAATCAGCTGATTTTGCAACAGTCCTACAACGTGTTGCAGAACAACATCAAGGACAATTTATCCTCGGCTTAGTCAATTGTGAGACTGAGCAAATGATTGCTGCACAATTTCGTATTCAAGCGTTGCCAACAACCTACCTTTTCAAAGAGGCTCAAGCAATAGATGCGTTCCCTGGTGCATTAGATGAAGCCAGTTTATTGCAACGTTTGAGTGCGATTTTGCCAAAAGAAGAAGATTTAAAATTCCAAAAAGCTTTAGATTTTTTACAAGTGGAAGATTACGACTCTGCCCTTCCATTATTGAAAGATGCCTGGGAGCTTTCAGATAAGAAAAACAGCGATGTGGCATTACTTTATGCAGAAACCTATATCGCCATGAAAAAAACAGAGCCTGCGGCAGATATTTTAACGCAAATTCCGATTCAGGATCGCGATAGCCGTTGGCATGGATTACAAGCGCAGATTGAGCTTTTAATTAAAGCAGCTGACACGCCAGAAATTCAGCAATTACAAGCGGATTATGCGAAAAATCCAACGCCTGAAATTGCGTTGAAATTAGCAGTACAGCTCCATCAAGCCAATCGAAACGAAGAAGCGTTAGATTTATTATTTAGTATTCTTAAACAAGATCTTTCTGCGAAAAATGGTGAAGTGAAACAACAGTTTTTATCTATTTTATCAGCCATTGGCAATGCGGATCCTATCACCAATAAATATCGCCGATTGCTGTATTCATTGCTTTACTAATACGATCAACTATTTTTTTATGCATGAAGGCTTTATAATGAACGAATTCCAAAAGCCTCATGCTTTATTTTATAAACAAAGGATTCTTTATGTCAGACGTTAAACACAGCAAATTATTAATTTTAGGTTCAGGCCCTGCAGGTTATACCGCGGCCATTTATGCCGCTCGTGCAAACTTAAAACCTGTTTTAGTGACCGGTCTTCAACAAGGCGGACAACTTACCACCACGGATGAAATTGAAAACTGGCCGGGTGATTTTGAAATGACCACGGGCCCAGGTTTAATGCAGCGTATGTTGCAACACGCTGAAAAATTTGAAACAGAAATCGTGTTTGATCATATTCATAAAGTCGATTTATCTTCTCGCCCGTTCAAACTTTATGGCGATATGCAAACCTTCACATGTGATGCATTAATCATCGCAACAGGGGCATCAGCACGTTATATCGGATTAGAATCTGAAACCGCTTATAAAGGCCGTGGCGTTTCAGCTTGCGCAACCTGTGATGGTTTTTTCTATCGCAATAAACCGGTTGCCGTTGTCGGTGGCGGAAATACCGCCGTTGAAGAAGCACTTTACTTGGCTAATATTGCGTCTGAAGTACATTTAATCCACCGTCGTGATAGTTTCCGAGCGGAAAAAATCTTAATCGATCGCTTATACAAAAAAGTCGAAGAAGGCAAAATCGTGCTTCATACTGACCGCACTTTGAATGAAGTATTAGGCGATAACATGGGCGTAACCGGTGTACGTTTAGAAAACGTGAAAACTGGCGAAAAAGAAGACGTGAAATTAGACGGTTTATTTATTGCCATCGGTCATGCGCCAAATACTGAAATCTTCCAAGGTCAGCTTGAGCTAAACAACGGTTATATCGTCGTTAAATCAGGTCTTGAAGGCAACGCAACAGCAACCTCTGTGGAAGGCGTATTTGCTGCAGGTGATGTAATGGATCACAACTATCGCCAAGCGATTACTTCAGCAGGTACAGGCTGTATGGCGGCATTAGATGCTGAACGTTATTTAGATGCACAAGAATAAATAAATTTCCTTATTTATTTTCCCCTCTTTAGCCAAGAGGGGTTAAGGGAGATTTTAAAGAATCAATTCTGAATCAATGAACTCGCCCTTCAAACTCCCTCTCAATAGAGAGGGAGAACTTTTTAAATATTAACTCTACAAATCTATGGACAAACTTCGCCACAAATATTTACAAAAATGGCTTCGTGCGCAGCAACAACCTGTTAAAAAATTAATGCGCACCAATATTGCCCTTGCCACACTTTCCTCCTTAATTCTTGTGGCTCAAACCTATTTTCTTGCAACATTGCTCGACAAGCTCATTATGCAACATGTCGATCGTGCTGAACTGGCTCCCTATTTTATTGCATTAATCATTACTTTTGCTTTGCGTGCGGTTATTTTATGGCTACGCGAAAAAATTGGCTTTAAAGCAGGTCGATTACTGCGCAACCATATGCGCCAAAAGATCTTAGACAAAATCCATCAAGTTGGGCCGGCCACCATCAATAATAAACCAGCCGGTAGCTGGGCAAGTATCATGCTTGAACAAGTGGAAAATCTGCATAACTTCTATGCGCGATTCTTACCACAACAAAGTTTGTCTGCCATTGTACCAATGGTGATTTTAATTGCTGTATTCCCACTCAACTGGGCTGCAGGACTGATTTTGATGGTCACCGCACCACTTGTGCCAATTTTTATGATTCTAGTAGGGATTGCAG
>CAKVVS010000051.1:0-7987 GCA_934834395.1 Parahaemophilus parainfluenzae
ATCTGGAATAACGCGTAAACGTTGTGCATTAAGGGCAAGTTTTTTACCCATTGCAGAAATACCTGAAGCTGAAATCATCGATGGAAGTGCTTGTACCGTTTCACGGTATAAACGATTATGGTTAGATAATCCATTTACAAAGCCCGAAACATTATTGTTTTTAACCGCACTTTGCCATTCGTCAATAATTTCTTGATTTGGTAATTCTGGTTTATAAGCATTCGTTGCGTATAACCAACGTTGTGCTTGTTGATTTACGTTCTTGCTGTAATACAAGTAATCAAGGAAAGCGTCACTTAACAACACATCATAGGTGAGTCCACCCGTTTTTTCAGCATTATGTAAATTGACTAACGATTGAGCTGAACGTTTAGAAATACCAGATGCCACCATGGCTGCATATTCACGTAGGAATTGTTTCTCAGCCGCCTTGTCTTTCCACATAAGGTCATATTTATTATCGGCATATAATTTAGCCAAAATTGGTTTGAACTGTAGATTTTGTTCACCAATTTCATGCGTTAATGACATCTCTAGCATCGCTTGCTTTTCAGCGGCAAGACGAGCTTGATCTTCTTTAATTTCAGCTTCAAGTTTTGCTCGCTCTTCTGGACTTAATTTAGACATATCAACGCCTTTATTTTCGGCTTGTTGAGGCTGTCCAACTGTTTTGGCCCATTCAGCTAATGCACAACCTGACGTCATCATTGATAATGATAAGACTAATGCGCTTAATTTCATTGTTCCTTTTAACATTACTGTACCTTTAAAAATATTCATAAAAATAACCGCACTTCAGTTTTTTTTATCTGCTAAAGTGCGGTCAAAATAATCGTTATTTTGTTGCTTTTGCCGCTTCTTGTTTTATTTCAGCATCCACTTTTTGTTGATTAGCATTAAGTTTAACTAAATCAGCAGCCATTTTTTCCGCTTCTTTTAAGAAGAAATCTGGTGCTTCATAGTCTTTTGGCAAATCATCAATGTCTTTTAATGCTTTTTTACCTTCACGTTTAAAACGATCATTGAGATCTTTTAAACGTCTCGCATCATCCTTATCATTTTCCGCTTTGCGTTCTTGGAAATTTAATGATAAGAATTTACGCTCACGACGTTCATCACGAATCTTAAGATCTTCATTTAAAGCAATAAATTCAGGATCTTTTGCAATACGTTCAATATGTTTTTCATTTAATGCTTCAACATCTTTACGCGCTTTATTGGTTTCAGAATAAGTTGCCGGCGGAATTTTATCCCAAGGTAAGGCGTTATCTTCTTTTTCTTCACCAATTTCTTTGGCATCAATAATTTCAGGGAAATTAATATCAGCTGCTACACCTTTTAATTGGGTTGAACCACCATTAATTCGATAGAATTTTTGGATAGTATATTGCAATACACCAAGTGGTGTTTGATCTAAATCATAAACAAAGTTTAATGAACGACTTTGTTGTACCGTACCTTTACCAAAGGTATTTTGCCCAATAATGATACCACGGTTGTAATCTTGCATTGTCGCAGCAAAGATTTCAGAGGCAGATGCACTGAAACGATTAATCATCACCAATAATGGACCTTTATATTGTTGAGCATTATCATCATCTTCGTGTACACGAATACGTTGATAAGCATCACGAACTTGAACCACCGGACCATCAGTAATGAATAAACCACTTAATGCGACGGCTTCTGTTAAAGCACCACCGCCATTTTCACGAAGATCCACAATTAAAGCGCCAATTTTTTTCTTCTCAGCATCTACTAATAATTTTTTCACATCATCAGTTAAGCCAATGTAGAAACTTGGAATTTTAATAACTCCAACGGTTTCACCTTCTACTTTAGAAACAGTGAGTTTGGCTGCTTGGTCTTCAATACGTACTTTATCGCGAACTAAAGTGACAATACGACTTTTTCCACCTTTTGCAGGTTCAATTTCAAGACGAACTTTTGTTCCTTTTTTACCTTTGATTTTGTCAACGATATCTTCTAAACGCCAACCGATAATATCTTCGATTTCGCCTTTTTCTTGGCCCACACCAATGATTTTATCGCCCGCTTGCAATTTCTTACTGCGTTCAGCCGGCGCACCTGGCACTAAAGACTTGATGCTGGTTTCGTCATCTTCCGATTGTAATGTCGCACCAATTCCTTCTAAAGAAAGGTTCATGCTTTCATTGAAACTTTTTGCGGTACGTGGTGCAAGATAACTCGTATGCGGGTCGATTTCTCGAGCAAAGGCATTAATATAAATCTGAACAATGTCATCAGCTTTGGTTTGAGTTAATCGACGAATGGCTAAATTGTAACGTTTAGTCAGTTTTTCCTTAATTTCAGGCCATTTTTTATCTTTTAATTTCAGGCTGATTACATCATTTTTGACACGTTGTTCCCAAAGCTTGTTTACTTCTTCTTCGCTTGCAGGGAAAGGTGCTTTTTCACGATCGATCTCAATTTGATCATTACCTTTTAAATCAGGTTCTTGATCTAATAAAGATAATGCATAAGCATAACGTTCATAGCGACGTTTCATCATCAGATCGTAAATTGCAAATGCAGCTGAAAGATCGCCCTCATTAAGTTGATCATCTAATTTAGAACCATATTTAGCACGTAAATCATCAATATCTGATTTTAAAAAGGTGTTATGGCTGTAATCTAAACTTTTAATATAACGATCAAAAATCTTTTCGGAAAAGGCGTCATCAAGCTGGAATTTACGATAATGTGATTGGGTTAAACGTGTTGTTGCACGCTTTGTTGCTAACTGATTTGCATCAGTTGCCGAAGGAGTCGTAATATCGCTTTGCTTTAATTTCGGCTGCACGGCAAATGTGTCAGACGAATGAAGAAATAACGCACCTAAAATTGCTGTCGCAATAAGACTTTTGGTTGTATGTAATTTCATTTAACCTTTCCCGATAAGAAATAAATTATTAGGCAAATAAACGATCTGCGGTGACTGTCATCACTAAACCATTTTCAAGTTCTACGCGTGCGCCATCTTTTTCCACATTTAATACGGTCGCATTTTTCGCTTGTTCTGCTACTTTCACTTTCACTTTGCTACCTGCAGAAAGTGTTGTGAAATCAACCGCACTTAGTTTTACTTGCGGGGCTTTTGGTTTGCGAGTTGCTTGATTTGAATTTGGTTTACGAGCAGGTCGTTTTTGTTGTGCTTTTTTGGCTGCTAATTCTGCTTTGCGTTTTTCTGCAAATTTAGCTTTTGCTTCTGCTAATTGTTGAACCGCATGAGAAACGTGTTCTGCGTCTAATACACCAGCAGGGTTGCCGTATAAATCCACACGCTCAGCACCTTCACGGCAACCATGTAAATAGCGCCAGTTAGAAGTGTATTGACGTAAAGCCTGACGTAATTGAGTTTTGCTGATACGTTCATCATCTTTTAATGCTTCAGCAAGATCTTGGAAAAGACCAATTTTTAATGGTTTAGCTTCACCTTCTGCAATAAAGCAAAGTGGGAATTTTTCCACAAGATATGCAATGATCGCTTTTGTATCAGTTAATTTTTGAACGCCTTCAGCATTATTTTCAACTTGGGCTTCAACTTGAGAATCTGTCATTTCTGAGTTTTCCTAGGATAAAAAATAAAAACTTGCACAGTTTACCGCACTTTTATAAGGATTGACAATGGTTGGACAGAATAATTCCGTTTCTAATTCTAATGAATAACTTCACAAATTCCCTTAATTCAGGCTAAAATAGTCCACTTTTATAATTTCTGAAAACATAATGACAAAAACACCTGATTTTACTCATGCCACTTATAGACTAGTGCGTTGCATAGGATGCGATGCAACGGTGTCTGTTCGTCGTCCGCAAGAAGGGGAACACGCGCAATGTCCGCGTTGCCATCATAAATTGCAATCAGGAAGTCGTTGGTCACTTAAACGTTGTTCATTAATCGCTCTTTCTATCTTAATTTTAATGCCATTTGCTTTAGGCTATCCTTTATTGAGCTTAGATTTACTAGGTACTAAAATTGATGCTTCTGTTTGGAAAGGAATTTGGAAAATGGCAGTAGAGGGATATTCCTATACTGCATTTATGATTTTTATCTGTGCTGTTTTAATGCCTGTATCTTTTGCGATTCTAGTCATTATGTTGCAGCTTTCTAAATTACTCAAAATTAAGCCTCGTAATGTCTTATTATTTGTGGGTTATATTAAGCCTTGGGTCATGTTTGACGTCTATTTAGTTGCACTCGGTGTTACCATGTTTAAAGTGCGCGAATATGCCACTTTAGAAGTGGATGTGTATTTAATTGCTTTTGTTTTTACTGCACTTTTAACCACTTTATTATTCATTAAAATTAATTTAGATGACTTGTGGCATGATTTTTATCCCGATCAGAAACCAGTTACCAAAAGCGATAAACCGTTAGAACTTTGTACAGCCTGCGATTACACTTTTTTAAAAGAAGATCAACAATACGATCACCGTCATCGAGCCATTTGCCCACGTTGTGCATCGCTTATTGAAATACCAGAGAGTGTAAAATTACAACGTGTTTGGGCGACATTAGTGGCGGGGATTATCATGCTTTTCCCTGCAAACTTGCTCCCAATATCTGGCGTTTATTTGACAGGAAGTTTGTCACAAGATACCTTGATGTCGGGTGTAATGTCATTTATAAGCATGGGCAGCTATTTTGTTGCTTTCGTGGTATTCTTCGCCAGTATTTTTGTGCCCGTAAGCAAAATCCTGATTATGTTGTATTTACTGGCAAGCGTGCATTTTAAATGGAGACATTCAATTAAATGGCAAATGCGGCTATTACATATCATTCACTTTGTAGGACGTTGGTCAATGCTGGATCTTTTTGTGTTAGCCTTGATGATGTCTTTAGTGACACGTGGACAGATTATTAATTTTACCGTAGGCCCTGCGGCATTTTATTTCGGTGCAGCAGTGTTTTTAACTATGATTTCAACTTCTCAGTTTGATAGTCGATTAATTTGGAAAATTTATGACAGAAAACAATAAACCAGAATCTCAATCTATTGATGAGCAATCTAACAATGTAGAAGCGTTATTACGTAAGAATAAACGCATCTCACCGTTTTGGTTGTTACCTTTTATCGCATTATGTATTGGTGCCATTTTATTTTTCCAAATTGTACAAGAACGAGGAAAGACTATTACGATCACGTTTTCTAATGGGGCAGGGCTCGTTGCAGATAAAACCCCTATTCGCTATCAAGGTTTGCAAATTGGTGTCGTGAAGAAGGTTAACTTTACCGACAATATGCAAAAAGTGAAAGTTGAGGCAAATATTTATTCTGAAGCAACAGAAGTGTTAAAAGAGAATACCAAGTTCTGGCTTGTTCAGCCAAGTGTGTCTCTTGCGGGGATTTCAGGTTTAGACTCTTTAGTTTCAGGAAATTATATTACGCTCCAGCCAGGTGATGGTGATTCAGAAGATGAATTTATTGCGGAAGAGCAAGGCCCTATTGCACAAGTCAATCCTGGGGATTTATTAATTCATTTAATTTCAGATGATTTAGGTTCAATTTCGATCGGTGCTTCTGTGTATTTCAAAAAAATGCCAGTCGGGAAAATTTATGATTACCGATTCAATAAAGACAATAAAGTTGAAATTGATGTGGTGATTGATAAAGCCTTCGCGCATTTTGTGAAGAAAGATTCACGTTTCTGGAATATTAGTGGTATCAACGCTAACATTAATGCATCAGGTGTAAATGTAGAGATTGATAGTTTAAATTCAGTGGTGCAAGGTGCGGTATCATTTGATTCACCGCTAGATAGCCCGCAAGCTGAGACTAATAGCCACTATACACTTTATTCTAACTTGCAAGCGGCTAAACGAGGTATTGAAGTTGAGGTGACTATTCCAGTGACTGCGGGTTTAGATGCAGGGCAAACCTCGGTTTATTATGGTGATGAGCAAGTGGGTCTTCTTTCATCTTTAAGTGCGGACGAAAATAATGAAGAAATTTTAAAAGGCACATTATTAATCGATCCAAACCAAGCTAACCTCTTAAAAACGAATACACGTATTGTGTTAAAAAATCGTAAGTTAGATTTGGGTGATGTGGCTAATCCGAAAAAATTCTTCCGCGGAGATTATTTTGAAATTATTCCGGGTAGTGGAGAAAGCAAAACACAATTTGATGTGATTCGAGAACATGAGTTATTGCTCAAAGCACCGAATACTTTGATTTTAACCTTAACCGCACCAGAAACTTATGGTATTACTGAAGGACAATCGGTGTTTTATAACAATATTGCTATTGGTCAAATTGTGAAGCAGCACTTAAATGTTGATGGTGTGAAATTTGAAGCGGCAATTGCGGCGGAATATCGCAATCTTATTCATGAGAACACTCAATTTGTGGCTGCCTCTAATTTTGATGTAAGTTTTGGTATAGACGGATTACGTTTTGAATCAGCAACACCATCAAAATGGCTACAAGGTGGGGTGAGAGTATTACCTAAAAAAGGAAGTGGTGCTCCACATTCAAGCTATCCACTTTATAAAGATATCAGTAGTGCAGAAACGGGTATTACGGGTAACTTAGTGAATCCAAGTATTGTGCTACATTCCACTAATTTGCCAAGTATTAGCAAAGGTTCTGTGGTGCTTTATCGTCAGTTTGAAGTGGGTAAAATTATTAACGTAAGACCAAAAGCCAATAACTTTGATATTGATGTGTATATTTATCCGGCTTATCAAGATCTTCTTACAGATAAAAGCGTATTCTGGGTTGAAAGTGCGGCACAGATTGATATTACACCGAAAGGCATTAGTATCCAGGCTTCACCGGTTGCGCGTTCATTAAAAGGCGCAATTAGTTTTGATAATACGGGTTCAGGCAAAAATAAAACACTTTATCCAAGTGAACTGCGAGCTAAATCAGCAGGACAAGTGATTACCTTAATAACAGATGATGCAACATCTTTAAGTAAAGGAATGAGTTTGCGTTATCTTGGTATGAATGTGGGTGAAGTCGAGCAGATTGCCCTTGATCAAAAAACAAATCGTATCACAGCAAAAGCATTAATTAACCCAAGTTATATGGGGATGATTGCAAAAGAAGGTACGGTATTTAAAGTGATTTCCCCACAAATCTCAGCAGGTGGAATTGAAAACTTAGATAGCCTTTTACAGCCTTACATTGATATTGAGTTAGGCAAAGGTCCATCAAAAACACAGTTTAATTTAGCGCAAACCGCACAACCTCGAAATAAATACAGCAATGGCGTGCCATTTATTTTGGAAACCAGTGATGCGATGAATTTAACGGAAGGCTCACCTGTGCTTTATCGCGGAGTTGAAGTGGGAACCGTTCGTAAGTTTGAATTGAATTCTTTAGGTGATCGTGTGTTGGTACATATTGCGATCACACCGAAATATCAACATTTGGTACGCAAAAATTCAGAGTTCTGGGTTTCATCGGGTTATGATTTCAACCTTGGTTGGAAAGGGGCTGAATTTAATACCGGTAGTGTACAACAATTGTTGAAAGGGGGCATTTCGTTCTCGACCCCATCGGGTACGATTGTTCAACCGCAAGCAACGGCAAATCAGCGCTTTATGTTGCAAGTGAAGAAACCAGCTGAAGCACCGACTTGGAATTCAGGTGCTTTACCGGCAAATCAATAAAACATAAAAAGAAATAACCGCACTTTTGAATCATCAAAGTGCGGTTATTTTTTTAGGTGTTTTGAGCAGTGTTATTGACCCATATTTTTGACTGATTTTAAAAAGCCTTTGGCTGAAGTATAGACTTCATCTTTGCCCTGAGCATGTAAAATCATATCGGACATTTCTCGGAAAGCACCTTTACCGCCTCCAAGTGCAAGCACATAATCTACGGCATTTTGCACATAAGGTGCAGAGTCTGCCACAGCAAAAGAAAGGCCACAGGTTGCAAAAGCAGGGAGATCGACGCTGTCATCACCAATATAGGCAGTTTGTTCAACAGTAACACCAGCTTGTTTCATG
>CAKVVS010000052.1:0-7853 GCA_934834395.1 Parahaemophilus parainfluenzae
CTCTAAGATGAACAATACTGATTTAATTGTCCGTCAATTAGGATTACAAGATTATCAAGAGATCTGGCACAAAATGCAGGAATTCACGGATAATCGAAATGCAGAAATCACCGATGAAATTTGGTTAGTTGAGCATCATCCTGTTTTCACACAAGGCCAAGCAGGCAAACCAGAACACTTATTACAACGCAGTAATATTCCTGTTGTTCAATCTGATCGTGGTGGTCAAATTACCTATCATGGTCCTGGTCAGCAGGTCATGTATGTGCTCATTGATATTAAACGTCATGAACATTTAAATGTTCGCCAATTAGTGACCGCACTTGAACAATCCGTTGTAAAAACCCTAGCAGACTATGGTATTGAAGGTTATCCCAAACCAGATGCACCTGGCGTGTATATTGATGGCAAAAAAATCTGTTCATTAGGTTTACGCATTCGAAAAGGCTGCTCTTTCCATGGCCTCGCGTTTAATATCAATATGGATCTTAATCCTTTCCATTACATTAATCCTTGTGGCTATGCAGGGCTTGAAATGTGTCAGCTTACTGATTTTATCGGTAAAGAAGAGGCAACACTTGACAAGGTTTCCCCAAAATTAATTAAACACTTTGCCGAACTTTTGGGCTATAATGTTACAAATTTATAACATTCACTTTTATAACACATTTAAAAATGCCTGAATCAGGCATTTTTCTTTAGGAAAGAACAATGTCAACGCCTTTTAAAATGGAACGCGGTGTGAAATACCGTGATGCAGCCAAAACATCAATTATCCCTGTTAAAAACATCGATCCTAATCAAGAATTATTGAAAAAGCCGGAATGGATGAAAATCAAATTGCCATCTAGCTCATTAAAGATCGAGACTATCAAAAACGGGATGCGTCGTCATGGGCTACATTCTGTCTGCGAAGAAGCGTCTTGTCCAAATTTACACGAGTGCTTTAACCATGGTACAGCAACCTTTATGATTTTAGGAGCGATTTGTACTCGTCGTTGCCCTTTCTGTGATGTTGCACATGGTAAACCATTACCACCCGATCCAGATGAACCACGTAAATTAGCTGAAACTATCCAAGATATGAAGTTGAAATATGTGGTGATTACCTCTGTAGACCGTGATGATTTACCTGATCGTGGTGCAGGTCATTTTGCTGAATGTGTAAAAGAAGTGCGTGCATTAAACCCTGGCATCAAAATTGAGATTTTGGTTCCTGATTTCCGAGGACGTATTACTCAAGCCTTAGAAAAATTAAAAGACAATCCACCGGATGTGTTCAACCACAACTTGGAAAATGTGCCACGTTTGTATAAAGAAATTCGTCCTGGCGCTGATTATCAGTGGTCTTTAAAATTGCTTCATGATTTCAAAGAAATGTTCCCAAACATCCCAACTAAATCAGGTTTAATGGTTGGATTAGGTGAAACCAATGAAGAAATTCTTCAAGTTATGGAAGACTTACGTGCAAACGGCGTAACCATGCTTACACTGGGTCAATATCTTCAACCTAGTCGCCATCACTTACCGGTTGCGCGCTATGTGCCACCAGCCGAATTTGATGAGTTCCGTGATAAAGCCAACGCAATGGGCTTTGAACACGCAGCCTGTGGCCCATTTGTTCGTTCTTCCTACCATGCTGATTTACAAGCAAGTGGTGGATTAGTGAAGTAATCAAAAACAGATAAAAAAATGACCGCACTTTGAATCTCAAGTGCGGTCATTTCTTATATTATCCTTTCAACTAGTCAGTTGCTGCTGGCTTATCTTCTTCGCCCTCATCAGTCTCCATCATGCTTTCTTGACGAAGATCTTCAAGGGTGCGACCATTAATTAAGTAGCCATTTTCCGTTTTTTCCACTCTAGAAACGTAATTATCACCTTCTTCCACAAATTCTCGGTGAAGTTTTCCATCATGTTTCACAAAGCTACTTAAATATTGCCAAAAGTATGAATTTTCCTTAATGGCTAAGGCTTTTTCATTTTGATCATCAAACAACATTTTACTTAATGTCAGATTAAATGTGCCTTCAATATTATCTGGAATCATGTCTGATGAATCATCTTCGGGCACTTGAGGCACAATACCACTCACTTCCAATTTAACTGGATAAGCATTGGTCTCCGGATAAGTATTAAGATTTAAATTCAACGTTGCATTATCAACGATTAAATCAAGCTCTTTCCAGGAGTTTTTTATGTATTTATCAAATGTTGCTGACGTTAAATGCGTGCTGCATAAAGCCCCATAAAATGGTGCTGAGCAAAATCTTGCTGATAAATGCGCTTTGCTGTGATTAATTTTAAATGGTGCATCAACCGCTAATTTTTCAAATTGGAATCCTACACTTGGATAACTGGCTTTATTCGCAGACAATGTGATATGTTCATTATATTGATCATTGTCTAGTGTTTCCGTCTTATCACTGGCTGATACGTCATCAAGCACTAGATCGGCCATATTAAATGATTTTAATGCGGCCTCAATATTGGTTTTGCCACTAAATTCTCTCACCCATTTATCTTTGGCATTCAAGAAGTCTTTATTGTCTTTTGACGGTGCCTCTTTCTCAGCAAAAGCATCTAATAAAAACGGTACAAACGCCAATTCGTTTGCCACGTTGTAATCATCTAACTGAATATTAACTTTACCGCCTTTAGCTTCCCATTTACGCTCTTCATCGGCAGGGGTTTGCTTCACACTATCAACATTCAGTTTAAAATCTACATTAGCCTTGGTTAAATCCGTATTCGCCAACTTAAGTTCAAGACCGGCATTTTGTAAGTTAAAGTAAGGTTGATTATTTTTAGGCACATTGACAGAAAGCACGGATAATGAACCATCAAAACGATCATTTTGTGTAAAAATTTTCGTTAACAAATTGACGCCGTCTTTAATGTCTAGTGAGCCATCACTTAATTTTTTAAATTCATGATGAAAATTGACTGCACTTGGCACGCCATTTTGTTTAATCAATAAATTCAAACCACCAGCTGTTGCTTGGCTTTCTTCTGTCGTACGGCTTTTATTGGCAATACGTAAAATATCACTACTGAATTTCGTACTCAGATCACGCTTATCTGCCTCACCTGATTTCACGTCAAAGTGGTACGTCGCATTTTTCATATAAACATGGGTGTTTTCGCCATTTAACAACGCCACTTCGGCATTTTTCGCGGTTAAGTCAATACTTGATAGATCGTATTGATTTGCGCCGACAGGTACTAGATGAGCTTCACCTTCAATTTGTTCCAGTTTAGTGTCTTTATCGTAATTAAAGCCACTTAAGGTTGTTTTCAGCTCAACTTCTTTATTTTTTAAGAAATTAAGACCGATAGAAAGGTTTTGGGACTTATTCGCAAAATCACGGAATTCCGTCAAAATATCAGACTGTAAATAATCCCCTACCGGCGAAAATTTACTATTAATCGTGTTTTTATCAATCGTGATATTTAATGTTTTATTTAATTGACGAACTAATTGATCAGATAACTGAGACTCCGCTGTAATGAAGAAAGGCAGCGCCGTGAGCTTAGTTGAAATCACATTTGTGGTTTTCGCATCACTATCTTTTACACTAAAGATCAACTCACGAATAAAAAAGTTTTTCGCGGTTTGCGTCACATTCAATGTTGCTTGGTTATCCAAAGAATAAGGGAAATTTTTTAACACCAGATCGATTTTATGATTGGTGTAAAATTGTGCGCCGATCCCAAGTGCCACTGCGATAGCCGAAATCGTCAATGCTATTGTTCTTTTCTTGCTCATAATGTCCCCAAATACGATCTCAATTTACGATCTCAAAATCCTTTTGAAAAATTAACCGCACTTTTATCTTCAAAGTGCGGTCAGTTTCCAGTCTATTTTAGCCTAAGATTTTATCTAACTCTTGGCTTACTTCTTCCACTTTTTGAGTACCATCTAAACGGAAATATTGCGTATTACCTGCTTTTGCTTCAGCTTGGTAATAATCAATTAATGGGCTGGTTTGTTTGTGGTAAACCGCTAAACGATCTAACACAGTTTCTGGTTTATCATCCGCACGGATAATTAAATCTTCACCCGTTACATCGTCTTTACCTTCCACTTTTGGTGGGTTGTAAACGATGTGATAAGAACGGCCAGATGCTTGGTGTACACGACGACCACTCATACGTTCAACGATCACTTCATCTGGTACATCAAACTCTAAAACGTAATCAATTTTCACGCCAGAATCTTTTAATGCATCCGCTTGTGGAATCGTACGTGGGAAACCATCTAGTAAGAAACCATTTGCACAATCTGGTTGAGAAATACGATCTTTTACTAATGCAACGGTTAATTCATCCGGTACTAATTTCCCTTCATCCATTAATGCTTTTGCTTGTTTACCTAATTCTGTCCCCGCTTTAATCGCTGCACGGAACATATCCCCTGTTGAAATTTGTGGGATGCCAAACTTGTTCATAATAAATTGTGCTTGTGTGCCTTTTCCTGCACCTGGTGCACCTAAAAGAATAATTTTCATACGAATCTCCAATAAATAATAGACCTGTTTAAAATACCGTTAAAGCCTTGTTTGGTCAAATGATTTTGCTGTTAATTTTGACCGCACTTTATTTTATTTTAAGCTTTTTCATTTCCTTTTTCATTCCATGGCGCCACCCAGAATAAACAAATCATTCCTGGGATAGCGAGGAATAAACAAATCCAGAAAAAATGATAGTAACCTACTGCTTTGACCAAGTAACCCGATAACATACCAAGCCCTTTACTCGGTAAAGCGGAAAGACTGGTAAATAAGGCTAACTGAGTGGCTGTATAAAGCGGATTGGTTTCACGAGCCATAAAAGCAACAAAGGCAGCTGTGCCCAGACCGACACCGATATATTCCCCCGCAATCACGAAACCTAATTTCCAAAGTTCTGCGGCGCCAATTGGGTCAAAATGCCCAAATGCAGCTAACCAAATAAATCCACCAATAGTGATTAATTGGATAAAACCAAATACCCATAATGCGCGATTAATGCCTAAGCGCAGCATGATCACGCCACCCACGAGACCGGCAGAGATACTCGCCCAAAGCGAAGTGCTTTTTACCACCAACGCAATATGCTCTTTTTCAAAGCCCATGTCATAGACGAATTTAGTTTGTAACGTAGTAGCAAACGAATCACCAAATTTATACAAGAACAAAAAGAGTAAAAAACCGATGGCTTGGGCGACACCTTTGCGTTGGAAGAACTCTTTCAAGGGTATCCAAAACACCATATAGAAAGGTTGCTCACGATCGACCTGTGCAATCTGCGGTTCTTTCGCTAAAAAGAGCGTCATAAATATGCCCGCTAACATACAAAGTGCGGTCAATAAAAAGACGGTTTCCCATGGATAAATCGTCGCTAAATAAAGTGAGAGTCCCCCAGGAATTAAACCTGCAACACGATAAGCATTGATATGGATGGTGTTTCCCAATCCTAATTCATTATCGGTCAAAATTTCACGGCGATAAGCATCAAGCACAATATCTTGTGTCGCAGATACAAAGGCAATAAATGTCGCAAGTTTAGCCACTGTTCCCAACTGTGCCACAGGATCAAACTGACTAATCGCATAAAGCGAAATCAGCAAAATCACTTGAGAAATCAATAACCAACTACGACGACGCCCTAAAAAATGCGGAAAATAGCGATCTAATAACGGTGCCCATAAAAACTTCAAACCATATGGCACCATCACCCCTGTCAATGCACCGATTAATTCAACGGAAAGCCCTTTATCTGTCAGCCATACCGGCAACATTTGCAATAACACAAAAAGTGGTAAACCTGAGCTAAATCCAGTGAAGACACAGATCAGCATTTTGCGGGTAAATATTTGACTAGAAAGGGATTGTTCTGACATAAAGTGCGGTTATTTTTGAGCGTGTTTCATCTGATTAAAATATTAAGGGCGGAATGATACTCCGCCCAACAAGAGTGAGATTAATCTCTGTATCCTTTCGGATTATTTTTTTGCCAATTCCAGGTATCTTTCATCATTTGCTCAAGGCCTCGCTCAGCTGTCCAATTTAACTCTTTTGCAGCAAGACTTGGATCGGAATAGCATGTTGCAATATCACCAGGGCGACGCGCAACAAGACGATACGGGATTTCGATATTGTTCGCTTGTTCAAACGCTTTCACCATATCAAGCACAGAATAACCCGTACCTGTACCCAAGTTATAAATGTGTAAACCTGCGTCATTTTCATGGCGATTTAATGCTTTTAAGTGACCAATCGCTAAATCCACCACGTGAATATAATCACGTACACCTGTGCCATCATGAGTATCATAATCGCTACCAAATACCGAAAGTTGCGGTAATTTACCGATCGCAACTTGGCTGATGTAAGGTAATAAGTTATTTGGAATACCATTTGGATCTTCACCAATCAAGCCGCTTGCGTGAGCGCCTACTGGATTGAAATAACGTAAAATCGTCATGCTAAATTGTGGTTCAGCTTTCGCAACATCGGTCAGAATTTGTTCCACCATGTATTTAGAGGTTCCGTAAGGGTTGGTTGTACCGCCCACTTTGCAATCTTCTGTAATTGGAATAATTTCCGGATCACCATAAACCGTTGCAGATGAACTAAATACAAAGTTCCACACGCCTGCTTTTTTCATTTCTTGAATGAGAACAATCGTGCCTGCGACGTTATTCATATAGTATTCAGCGGGTTTTTGGACACTTTCTCCCACGGCTTTTAAACCTGCAAAATGGATTACCGATTGAATGCTGTTTTCAGCAAAGATTTTTTGTAATAAAGCACGATCCAAAATATCGCCTTCATAAAATTTCACGTCTTTGCCCGTGATTTCTTTGACGCGTTCTAAAGATTTTGGCGATGAATTGCATAAATTATCCAATACCACGACATCTTTATTTGCATTTAATAATTCCACTACGGTGTGTGAACCGATATAGCCAGCACCACCCGTTACTAAAATAGCCATGAGTTACTCCTTAATTATTTTTGTTCGCGAATTATAACATTGATTTCTACGATACATAAATTTATCCCCTTTTTTGACCGCACTTTGGTGTGATCGTTGTCACAGAATAAACATTTTTCTCTGAAATTTTGATTTGAGTCATTGAAGCGCTTCGCGATGAGGCGAATAATAGTCTCCTAAAATCAAAAAGATAAAGGAAGACAATATGAAACCTCAAACACTTCAAAAAACCGCACTCGCACTACTTGTTGGTTGGTATGCCGCTAATGCAGCCGCTTATTCTGAACAAGGGCAAGCCGGTAATACAAAAAGTTGGGAAAGCGCTGAATACCTCAAAGACTGGGGCTTAACCTCAATGAATGCCTCCACAGCCTATGCCCTTGGCTTTAATGGTTCAGGCGTAAAAATCGGCGTGATGGATTCGGGTGTACTATTAAACCACCCTGAATTTCAAGATGGTCGCATCCACGTTGTAAAAACAGAAGGGACTTACAGTAAAGATGGCATGCGTTATCCCGATGCCTCTGTGGGCAATGGCCCAATTAATAAAAACGAACCGGTAAAAAACGGCAAACGTAATTTTGATAAAACAGATAATGGCGTATTTACTAAAGGTGAAGCCTTCAATATTGACGGCACATGGCATAAATATACCAATGATGCGCACGGCACCCATGTTGGTGGGACAATGGCGGCAACGCGTGACGGCAATGAGATGCACGGTGTAGCATTCGGCGCTAATCTGTATTCTGCCAATACCGGTGGTAACGACAACATGACCTATGGTCCAAATCAAGACTATGGTTTCTTCTTACAAGGTTACTCTGCCCTAGCAGATGCCGGAGCAAAAGTGATTAATAACAGTTGGGGTT
>CAKVVS010000053.1:0-4209 GCA_934834395.1 Parahaemophilus parainfluenzae
TTGTTAGATAGCATGGAAAAAATGCTCGGTACAGCCGTGGCGGCTATCCCGGGCGACAGCTCTATTGATATGCTTGAGAGCGGAAGTAAAGGCGGTTCATCACAAGTGTTTGATGATTTCCTCCGCTACTGCAAATCAGAAATCGCCATCGCATTATTAGGACAAAATCAAACCACAGAAGCCGAAGCAAATCGTGCAAGTGCGACAGCGGGATTAGAAGTGACCCGTGATATTCGTGATGATGATGCCAGCATGGTTGAAGGCGTTTTTAACCAATTATTAGCCTGGATTTGCGAGTTGAATTTCAACGTGGACATGCTGCCGACATTTGAGCTTTACGAACAGGAAAGCATTGATAAATTACAAGCAGAACGTGACGGTTTATTAGCCGAGTTAGGCGTGCAATTTACCGAACAATACATCATGCGAACCTATGGGTTTGAAGAAGGCGACATTGTAGTTGCAGCACCTGAAAAAAGTGCGGCCAAAAATACGGCTGATTTCGCCGAGGCGATTCCTAAGTCTATTGTGGAAACCATTGGGGAGCAGCTAGAAGTCGAAGGTGAACCATTTGTAGAAGAATGGCTGCAAGCTATCCAGGATAAGCTATCTCAAGCAGAAAGTCTGGAAGATTTTCGCAACCAGTTAGACAGCTTAATCCCTGAATTGAGTTTTGCAGAATACGGCAAAGTAATGGCGTGGGCATCAACAGCAGCACACTTTGCCGGTCGTCAGTCCGTTGAAGATGAGCGTAAATAAAATGAGTAAATTCACTTTTGAAGAGCAGGTCAAATATTTTGAGAAAAAACTCAATTTGCCTACTAATAGCTATTTAGACGTGCTAGGTGAAGAACACGACTATTTTTTTATGGTGGCCGGCGCAAACCGTAATGAAGTACTGACGGCATTTCGCGAAGCGGTAGATGATGCCATTGCAAATGGTGAAACCTTAGAGGGATTTCGCAAGCGTTTTGATGAAATCGTGGCAAATACCGGCTGGCAATATAACGGCGGGAGAAACTGGCGCACCCGGATTATTTACGACACCAACGTTTATGGGGCATATAACCGTGGGCGCTTGGCACAGCATTTGGATTTGGTCGATGTATTGCCTTATTGGGAATATCACCACCATGACAATGAACATCCGCGCGAAGAACATATTGCGTTAGACGGCACAATTCTGCCAGCCACAGATCCGTTTTGGCGCTATTATTACCCAATCAAAGCGTACGGTTGCCACTGCACGGTATCAGCTCACGATGCCGATGATTTAGCGGAAATGGGGCGAAAAGTGAGTCCATCGCCTGAAATCGAATGGGAAGAAAAACTGGTCGGCGTGCGTTCCGGCAACCCGCGCACAGTACGCGTGCCGAAAGGTTATGATGTAGGCTTCGCACCGTATAACTTTGAGCGCCTAACTCAGTCTCGCGATGTTGATGTGGACAAGTTGTTATTGCAAAAAATGACAACCGCCGAGCCGCATTTAGCGAGCCTGTTAATTGATGACGTATTGAAAAACCCAAAAGCCATGGCGTTATTAAACGGCGCGATGAAAGAAATGGTCGATACAGTCAGCCAGCAAAAGATCGCACGTGGCAATATGAAGTATGTAGGGGCAATTCCTGAACCGGTGCTAACTAAACTCGACAATTTAGAAAAAGCCCCGCAGAGTGCGGTAATCGCCGTGCGTGATGAAGATGTGCTGCATGCATTACGCGATACCAAACAAGCAAAAGGCATCAGCTTGCCGGTAGAATTTTGGGAACAGTTACCTGAGAAACTGAGAAACCCAAAGGCAATTTTACTTCAATCGAAAGAACAACAACGCAATAAAAATGCGGGCGACGCGTTGTTATTTATCTATGAAACAGAGAAAGGCAAAGTCGCGGTTAAGATGGACTATGAAGTAAAAATCAAGGATGAATTGAGTGGTAAAAAACTGGCTCGTAAATTGAATATTGTGAGAACGGCAAGCGTGATTGAAGATTTTACCCAGCTTGGGGCATTTGAAGTGTTGTATGGTTCGCTGTAATAGTTTGCCTGATTCGAACAGGATAATCAGCCGTCTTTCGACCCTGGACCCTTTCCAGTTGGTAACCCCTATTACAGCGTATAACCTTTTGCGGTGGTTTGCCTGATTCGAACAGGATAATGCGGGCTTTCGCCAAGCAACCTTTCCAGTAGGAAACCCCCACCGCAATTTCACTATACGCCCAGGCATTATTTTTATCAAGAGAAAATTATGTTAAAGATTACCATTAACGATAATCAAGCCATTCGGAAATTGACAATCATTGCAAATCAATTAGAAAAGCCACGTCAGCTGTATGGTTTGCTGGGCGAAACATTGAAAAAAATTCATGACGCCCGCTTTAAAGCTGAGATTGATCCAAAAGGTAATCGCTGGCAAGCGTTATCGCCACGCACAAAAGCGTTAAAAATGAAACGCGGGAAAAGCACAAAGATTTTACGTCAAGATGGTTATCTATCAGACAAAACCGCGTATAATTACGATAATGACCATGTTGAGTTTGGTAGTGATGCAAAATATGCGCGTCTACATCAATTCGGTGGAAACGCCGGACGTGGTCGTAAAGTTAAAATCCCCGCGCGCCCTTGGTTGGGTATCAATGAAAGTGATGGTCAAAAACTTCTGAAGAAATCCACCGCACTTTTACAACGACAAATAGACAAAAATTTAAAGTAAAAGCAAAAAATCAAAATAACGCCACAAAAACGCGCCACAGAGCTTTTATTTAAAATTAATGCAATTTATCGAACGAAAAAATTTAAATCGATTTGAAACGATTTGAACGCCATTTAAAGCGTTTTAAATTTAAAGATAAAGTGCATTTTAATCCCTCGTCAAAAATCCCTCTTTTATTCTTTCAACCACTTTAAAATTCAAGTCCGCATTTTTTCTCTATGCTAGCGGTATTCAAACGAGGATACCTTATGCAATTAATTGAGATTTTCAAAGCGGGCAAACGCACTGATGCAAATGGCTTAGAAGTGGAAATTACCACGGAAGATTTGCAACAAGCGGTCAATGCCTACAACGTAAACTTTCATGAGTCCCCGGCCGTAATTGGCCATCCTAAACACAACGCCCCCGCGTATGGTTGGGTAAAACGCCTTGAATTAGACGGCGATGTATTAAAAGCCGAATTCGACCAGGTAGACCCTGAATTTGCCGAAATGGTAGATAAAGGGCGATTCAAAAAAGTCTCATCATCATTTTATTTAGCAGACAGCCCAAACAACCCTTGTCCTGGCAATTTGTATTTGCGCCATGTTGGATTTTTAGGTGCGATGCCGCCAGCCGTAAAAGGCCTACGCAACCCGGAATTCGCTGAAGACGAGCAAGGCGTGGTTGATTTTTCTGATTGGGCAGAAGCCAGCCTTTGGCGTCGCTTGCGCGATTGGTTTATTGGTATGCACGGCCAGGAAGAGGCCGATAAAGCCATCCCGGACTATCTCGTGTTAAGCGTGCAAGAAGAGTCCATCCGGAACGAATATAAGCGTTTCAACCAAGCGGAAGTTGGCTCGCCTATTCCTAGTTTTAACGAACCCACTTTAGAACAACCTTCAGAACCACAAGGAGAACCTGAAATGACCCCTGAAGAAATTGAACAGCTCAAGGCAGAAAACCAACAGTTGAAAGCCGAAAAAGCTGAAGCAGCACTTAACCAAGCCAAAGCCGACAATGCCGACTTTGCCGAGGGTTTAGTAAAAGCGGGCAAATTAGCCCCGGTGGCAAAACAACAGGCCATTGATTTATTAAATCTCGGTTCAACAAGCGCAGCTGGCGGCGTGGTTGAATTCGGTGAAGGTGAAAGCCTACACGGAAAAATCAAGGCGTTTTTAGAAGCGCAGCCCGCTATCGTTGAATTTAACGAAGTGGCTACCAAAGAAAATGCCACAACCGCAGAAGACGGCACGGTGGAATACGCCGAAGGCACAAGCGCTGAGTCCATTGATATGGATAAGAAAGTCCGCGCTTATATGAAAGAACACAATGTGGGCTACACAACCGCATTTAACGCAATCACTCAATAAGGAGCAAATGCATGACTGATTTATCAAAACAACGCGTAGTTGACCCGGTATTAACGGCGCTCGCACAAGGTTATTACAACGGCAACATGATTTCTGAAGTGTTGTTCCCTATCGCTGAAACTCAAAAAGAAGGTGGCAAAATCCCTA
>CAKVVS010000053.1:4219-7815 GCA_934834395.1 Parahaemophilus parainfluenzae
CGTGCAGCATCAAATCGTTTAACGCCGGAAGATATTGGTTCATTGACCGTTGTTTTAGAAGAAAACGACATCGAATATCCAATCGACATCCGCGAAGTGAATGAAACCGAAGGTGTTTATCCATTACGCCAATATGCAACCGGTGTGACACAAGATGTCATCGCACTCGGTCGTGAAAAAGCTTGTGCGGACTTAGCTTTAAATGAAGCAAATTACGAAACCACAAACAAAGTGACCTTAAGCGGCACGTCTCAATTTACCGACCCTAATTCAGACCCTATTGGTGTGATTAAAACCGGTATTCGTGCAATTAAACGCACCACAGGCCGTAAACCAAACGTTTGTGCAATTTCCGGCGATGTATGGGAAGTGTTAAGCGAACACCCGAAAGTATTAGAAAAAATCAAATACGTGGCGACTGCCGTATTAACCCCGGAAGACTTTGCAAAATTAATCAAAGTAGATCGTGTTGTTGTGGGTGAAGCTGTGCATGAACAAGCCGGTGAATTAAAAGATATTTGGTCGAAAGCGATTGTGTTGGCTTATGTTGCGCCAGCATCAAAAGAGCAGAAACAAAATATCTATGAACCATCATTTGGTTATACCGTGCGCCGCAAAAACGGCTTATATGTAGATACTTACACCGTGGGTAAATCTGCGGGTTACTTAATCAAAGGTTGTATTTAACCCCTATTTGAACCGCATTTAAACGCGATTTAAGTGCGGTTAAATTTCAACTTATTTTAAGGGTGAATTATGTCAGATAAACAAAAAACGGCATTTTTGGTCGCAGCTGCGATGGCAATTTTGCACAACGGCAAGCGATATGAGCAAAACGATGTCATTGAACTTACCGAAGAAGAAGCCGACAAGCTCGCGATTTACATTACGCCGGCTGAAACTAACAGCGAGCAACGCGCACAAGCTGAACAAACAGCTAGCGATGAATTAACCGCAGCTGAACAGGTTGAAAGCGATGCAGAAGAAGCGGCTGCTGAAACGGCTGCGGAAGAGCCAGCCGAAGAAGCGGGCGAAACCACAAAATCAAACAAAGGTAAAGATAAGTAATGTACATCACGGCACAAGATTTAGAAGATGTAATGAGCGAAAGCACGCTAATCGCACTATCAAATGATACATCACGCGCGACTACCGCAAATCAGATGACATTGGATAAGGCTTGCGAATACGCCACGGAAACCGTGGACGGCTATTTGCGCTCGCGTTATGTCTTGCCATTAAATCAAGTGCCGACCTTGGTGCGTAATATTTGTTTACAAATCGCACGTCATTGGTTGTATTCCCGCCGCCCGGACGGTAAAGGATTCCCGGACAACGTCCGCGAAACCCATGCGCAAGCCTTGAAAGACCTGGAACGGATTCAAAACGGCAAACTGCATCTTGGCCTAACGGAAATCGGGAGCGCGACCGATGATAACTACCCAACCGCGCTGAAATTCAACACGCGCGCGCCACAGAAGCTCGATTTAACAGGATATTAATATGAGTGCAACGCTTCCGATTTTAGAAAGCATACAGCAACGGATAGCCGATAAAACGGACAAGTTTAGCATTGAGTTATTTCCTGATGATTTGGAGCACTACAATCTCACAGACGAATTCGGTGCTGTTTTAGTGCAATACGCCGGGTCGAAGTTTGAAAGCATCGACAGCGTGGATGTCATCCAGCAACGTCGAGTGGTGATGGTTGCGCTTACTGTGATTGCTCGAAGTCAGCATGACGACCACGGGGCAATCGAAATGTTAGACCAACTCCGCTTGGCAATAGTTGGGTTTAAACCAACTAACTGCACAGCGTGTAGTTTAGTGAGTGAAGAGTTTGGCGGCGAGTCAGACGGCCTTTGGCAGTATCAGCTTTTAGTGCAGACCGAAACATGGCAAGTAGAGCTTTGCGAACCAAGCAATTTACCTAAATTTACCACCGCACGCTATCGCCGTGCGGATAAACCTAATCCCAAACAACCATAGGAGAAAATTATGGCATTCCATCACGGGACGAAAACAATTCGCGTAGCAGGTGGTTCTGTTGCGGTGGAAACTGTCGACGGTGCAATTATTGGTATCGTTGGTACAGCACCTATCGGCGCGGTGAATGAATTAACAGTATGTCAAACGACCAAAGATTTTTCAAAATTTGGCGTAATCTTAGGCAAGGGCTTTACGCTTCCTGACGCGTTTGATGTTTTATCGCGCTATTCAGCGGGTAAAGTGTATGTGGTCAATGTTTTAGACCCAGCAAAACACAAAACAAGCGTTACCGATGAAGCATTAACGCAAGATGCAAACACCTTGCGCGCTAAAACAGCACACCCAGGCCTTTTAAATTTAACCTTAAGCACTGATCGCCCATTGACACTCGGTCAAGACTATGCGGTAGATTTGCAAACAGGTGAAATTACGTTAAAAGCAAAACACGAAACCTTAAAAGCGACTTATGAATACGCCGACCCAACAAAAGTAACGGAAGACGACATCAAAGGCGGTATTGATTCCGTAACAGGTAAGCGTAAAGGCTTTGAGTTATTGCGAGACGGCTTTAACCTATACGGTGCTGACGCGAAGATCTTAATCTGTCCTGAGTTTGATAAAACAGCAACCTGTGCGGCGGCTTTAACAACGCTCGCAGAACAGTTGAAAGCGGTGGCTTATGTGCAATTACCAAAAGGCACAAGTCTTTCTGATGCAATCAAAGGCCGTGGCCCATTGGGAACAATCAACGCGTCTGCAAGCACAGAGCGTACACGCCACTTCTTCCCTTATGCTATCGGCTCAAGCAATACGTTGGAAAGCCTTGCGGTGCATGCGGCTGGCTTGCGAATGAAAACCGATACCGAGAATGGGTACTGGTTCTCAACATCAAACCGCCCATTACAAGGGGTGATTGGCATGGAAATCCCACTGACTGCACGTGTTGATGATGAACAATCAGAGACCAACCAGTTAAATGCGGTGGGCATTACAACCATTTTCAACAGCTTCGGTACAGGTTTCAGATTATGGGGTAACCGCTCATCAAATTATCCGACCGTAACGCATATCATCAACTTTGAAACCGCGCTTCGCACCGGTGACTTAATTGATGAAAGCATCCGCCGCACAGAGTTGCAATTCATTGACCGTCCAATCGACGATGCATTAATTGACAGCTTGCTTGAAACGGTAGACACCTATTTGCGTGCGCTTCCGAGTATTGTGGGCTACAGCGTAAGTCTTGATTATGACACTGATTTAGTTGATGAATTCAGCAAAGGTCACGTGCCGTTAGTTTATGACTACACCCCTAAACTTCCAGCGGAATTGATTTCGAACAAGTCCGTCATGACCCGTAAATACTTAGTGAATTTAGTTTCACAACGCTAAGGAGTAAAAACCGATGAGTATTTCTATTAATCAAATCGTCAACGGCAACGTGTACATTAACGGTAACAGTCAAATGGGGCGTGCGAATGAAGTGAAAATCCCGGACATTGAGTTTGAAAAGGTTGCTCACAAAGGCTTAGGGCTGCATGGTGAAATTAAACTTCCAGCCGGCACGAACGCTATCGAAGCAGAAATCACCTGGGATAGCTTTTACC
>CAKVVS010000054.1:0-7585 GCA_934834395.1 Parahaemophilus parainfluenzae
CCACCATTCACCATAAAAAGCTCGTTCCGTTGTTTCAAAAGCTACGTGAGGAAGGGCTAACTTGCTATTTAGATAGCAGTGGTTTCTTTGAATTTGACGCAATTCGTCCTTTAATTGATGTCACAGACAAATTTCTCTTTGATTTGAAAGGAGAAGGACTAGGTTTACAGAGTTTGTGCTTTGATAGACAAAATCGCCAAGGTATTGTCCCGAAAAACATCATCCCCACTCATCAACATATCAAGCAAGAAAACTTAGATCGTAATTTGAAGAACTTGGCGAAATTATTACCATTAAATAAAGTGGAAGAAGTGCGGTTAGTTTATGTGGCGAATTTTTTTGATGCAGAAAAGTTGGTGGAAAAGGTTGCGTCCTTATTGAAAGATTATCCGGATGTTTTGTTGAAAATTATTCGAATGCACACAAAAGGTGCACGAGATGCCGAAGGACTCACCCCTTATGTTCCAACCGTTGAGCAGACTCAAGCGCTTGAAAACTATGCGAAATCTTGTGGTCTGACCAAAATTGTGACCATTTTATAAGCAAACATACCGAAAAGTAGCAAAAATATTCCGACTTTTTACCGAAAAACAAGTAGAATAGGACAATTTTATTCACTTACTTATCTAACCAACCTAGGGGAAAAAAATGGGTATTTTAGGTAGCGTTTTAGGCATTGTCGTATTACTGATCATTGCCGTATTATTTTCAAATAATCGTAAGGCGATTAATTTACGTACTGTATTAGGGGCTTTGGCGATCCAAATCGGATTTGCAGCCCTTATTTTGTATGTGCCGTTTGGTCGTGATGCATTGCAAGCGACAGCAAATGGTGTATCAAATGTTATCGCTTATGGTAATGAAGGGATTAACTTCGTCTTTGGTGGCTTAGCAGATCCTTCAAATGCCGGCTTTATCTTTGCGGTGAAAGTGTTACCAATCATCGTCTTTTTCTCTGGTTTAATTTCGGTGCTTTACTATTTAGGCATCATGCAAGTGGTCATCAAAGTGATTGGTGGTGCATTGCAAGCGGCATTAGGTACATCTAAAGCAGAATCAATGTCTGCGGCAGCGAATATCTTCGTTGGTCAAACTGAAGCACCTTTAGTAGTTCGTCCTTACATTAAAAATATGACCCAATCTGAATTGTTCGCTATTATGGCGGGTGGTACAGCTTCTATCGCGGGTTCAGTGATGGCGGGTTATGCAGGAATGGGCGTGCCGTTGACTTACTTAATCGCAGCCTCTTTCATGGCTGCACCAGCAGGTTTATTATTTGCGAAAATTTTATTCCCGCAAACTGAACAATTTACCGATAAACAACCTGAAACGGATGATAGCGAAAAACCAACCAACGTGCTTGAAGCAATGGCAGGTGGTGCGAGTGCAGGTATGCAATTAGCGTTAAACGTAGGTGCGATGTTAATCGCGTTCGTGGGTTTAATTGCTTTAGTTAATGGTATTTTAGGTGGTGTAGGCGGCTGGTTCGGTTACGGTGATTTAACATTACAATCAATCTTTGGTTGGATCTTCAAACCATTAGCCTACTTAATTGGTGTATCTTGGGATGAATCTGCAATCGCGGGTCAAATGATTGGTATGAAATTAGCTGTTAACGAATTCGTGGGTTACTTAGAGTTCGCGAAATACTTACAACCAGATACAGCAGTTGTATTAAGTGAAAAAACTAAAGCCATCATTACTTTCGCATTATGTGGTTTCGCTAACTTCAGCTCTATCGCAATCTTAATCGGTGGTATCGGTGGTATGGCACCAAATCGTCGTGGTGATGTGGCTCGCTTAGGTTTAAAAGCAGTTGTAGCGGGTACATTAGCTAACTTAATGAGTGCGACTATCGCAGGTTTATTCATCGAGCTAAGCGGCGTAGCAATGTAATTAAAATGTGGTAAATTTTGACCGCACTTTATCTCTCAACACCACGAATCATTCGTGGTGTTGTACTTTAAAGCAAGCGAAAACGTTTGCTTAAATGACTTTTTATTTATCAACAAGAGGAAAAAACAATGACTCCACATATTAACGCTCCTGAAGGCGCATTTGCAGATGTTGTATTAATGCCAGGCGATCCGCTTCGTGCAAAATATATTGCTGAAACATTCTTAGAAGATGCGAAAGAAGTGACTAACGTTCGCAATATGTTGGGTTACACCGGTACTTATAAAGGTCGTCGTATCTCTGTTATGGGTCACGGTATGGGTATCCCATCTTGCTCAATTTATGCGAAAGAATTAATTACTGAATACGGCGTGAAAAAAATCATCCGTGTTGGTTCTTGTGGTGCCGTACGTATGGACGTTAAAGTACGTGATGTTATCATCGGTCTTGGCGCATGTACTGATTCAAAAGTAAACCGTATCCGTTTCAAAGATAACGATTTTGCTGCAATTGCTGATTTTGATATGGCACAAGCAGCGGTTCAAGCTGCGAAAGAAAAAGGTAAGCAAGTTCGCGTAGGGAATCTTTTCTCTGCAGACCTATTCTACACGCCAGATTTCGAAATGTTTGATGTGATGGAAAAATACGGTATCTTGGGCGTAGAAATGGAAGCAGCGGGTATCTATGGCGTAGCCGCAGAATATGGTGCAAAAGCACTTTGTATCTGTACCGTTTCAGACCATATTCGTACACACGAACAAACTACTGCAGAAGAACGTCAATTAACCTTCAATGATATGATTGAAATTGCGTTAGAGTCCGTATTAATTGGTGATAAAGCATAATTTATCCGATTGATAAAATAAAAAAGAGCGGTCAATTTGACCGCTCTTTTGTTTTCTATGCTTGCTATTTTTCATACCAAATTCGGTTTACATAGAGCACGACTTTGCCAGAGGGTGTTTCCACATGGATTTCATCGTCAACGCCTTTCCCGATTAAAGCACGTGCGACGGGAGAATCAATGGAGATCCAGTTTTTAGCGGGATCGAATTCATCGCAGCCGACAAGGCGATATTGCTTCACTTCACCCTCTTCATCTTCTAGCTCAACCCATGCACCGAAAAATACTTTGCCTTCTTGTTTCGGATGGTAATCCACGATTTGTAGCACTTCTAAGCGTTTGGAAAGAAAACGTACACGGCGATCAATTTCACGTAAGCGACGTTTGCCGTAAATATATTCCGCATTTTCACTGCGGTCACCAAGTGCGGCAGCATCTGAAACCGCTTGGGTAACTTTTGGACGTTCTTCTTTCCACAAAAATTTAAGTTCTTGGTCAAGCGCAAGCCAGCCTTGACGGGTAATGTAATTTGATTTTGCCATAATAAAAATAAAAGAAATTTTTTTGAATTATATTTGAGCCTGTTGTCTAAAACCAGTATTCTATTCCCGTTTTTATCGAATCCTTTAATAACAAAGAAGTATGACAATGTTAAATCAACAAATTAGCCAAATTATTGCGGCAGAATTAACCGTTCAACCCCAACAAATCCTCGCCGCCATTCAATTATTAGATGATGGCAACACCATTCCATTTATCGCCCGTTATCGTAAAGAAGCCACAGGTGGCTTGGATGACACTCAACTTCGTCATTTTGAAACCCGTTTAATTTATTTACGTGAATTAGAAGATCGTCGTCAAACCATTTTGAAATCTATTGAAGAGCAAGGGAAATTGACTGATGAATTGCGTGACAAAATCCATGCAACACAAAGTAAAACTGAATTAGAAGATTTGTATTTGCCATATAAACCAAAACGTCGCACGAAAGGGCAAATTGCGATTGAAGCCGGTCTTGAGCCATTGGCTGATTTACTTTGGAACGAGCCGAAGAATGATCCTGAAACGGCAGCAGCTGAATTTGTAAATGCTGATAAAGGCGTAACAGATACTAAAGTCGCACTTGATGGCGCACGCTATATTTTAATGGAGCGTTTTGCTGAAGATGCGGGCTTATTAGCGAAAGTCCGTGATTATTTAGCAAAAAATGCCGTTATTGTATCCAAAGTGATCGAAGGCAAAGAAACGGAAGGCGCAAAATTCCAAGATTATTTCGACCACCAAGAATTATTGAAAAATGTGCCTTCTCACCGTGCATTAGCCATGTTCCGTGGACGTAATGAGGGCATTTTACAATTAAGCTTAAATGCAGATCCCGATGCAGAAGAGGGAAGTCGTCAAAGTTATTGTGAAGAGATTATTCGTGATTATTTAGATGTACGTTTTACTGGTCAGCCTGCGGATAAATGGCGTGAGCAAGTGATTGCGTGGACATGGAAAATCAAAGTTTCGTTACATTTAGAAACGGAATTAATGGCAAGTTTACGTGAAAAAGCGGAAGAAGAAGCCATTGATGTTTTTGCTCGGAATCTGACCGCACTTTTAATGGCTGCACCGGCTGGGGCGAAAAGTACCATGGGCTTGGACCCAGGCTTGCGTACGGGAGTTAAAGTCGCAGTGGTGGATAACACAGGTAAATTATTAGATACCACCACCATTTATCCACACACGGGTCGTGAAGCTGAAGCACAAGTGGCGATTTTCAGCTTGATCTGCAAACATAACGTGGAATTAATTGCCATTGGTAACGGTACAGCTTCTCGTGAAACAGAACGTTTTGCAAAAGAAGTCATTAAAGAAATTAAAGAAAATAAACCGCAAACCGTTGTGGTGAGCGAAGCGGGCGCATCCGTTTATTCAGCTTCTGAATTTGCGGCAAATGAATTCCCGAATTTAGATGTCTCTTTACGTGGTGCGGTATCTATCGCCCGTCGTTTACAAGATCCATTGGCAGAATTAGTGAAAATCGAACCGAAAGCCATTGGTGTAGGGCAATATCAACACGATGTAAACCAAACCCAACTTGCGCGTAAACTCGATGCGGTGGTGGAAGACTGTGTAAATGCGGTGGGTGTGGATTTGAATACGGCATCGGCGCCATTGCTTGCTCGCGTGGCGGGGATGACGAAAACCTTAGCGCAAAACATTGTGGAATACCGTGATGAAAATGGTCGTTTTGAAAGCCGTAGCGAATTGAAAAAAGTGCCGCGTTTAGGGCCAAAAGCCTTTGAGCAATGTGCGGGCTTTATGCGTATTGCAGGCGGGAAAAATCCACTTGATGCTTCAGGGGTTCACCCAGAAGCTTACCCTGTAGTGGAAAAAATCTTGCAAGCTACCGCGCAATCTATCCAAGATTTAATGGGCAATGCGGGTGTGGTACGTCAGCTTGATGCAAAACAATTCATTGATGAGCAATTTGGTTTACCAACCGTTCAAGATATTTTCAAAGAGTTGGAAAAACCGGGGCGCGATCCGCGTGGTGAATTTAAAACTGCGGTATTCGCAGAAGGCGTGGAAGAAATCACCGATTTAAAACCAGGTATGATTTTAGAAGGTACCGTCACCAATGTGACCAACTTCGGTGCATTTGTGGATATTGGTGTTCACCAAGATGGTTTAGTACATATTTCATCATTAAGCGATAAATTCGTAGAAGATCCACATCAAGTAGTGAAAACCGGCGATATCGTGAAAGTGAAAGTGTTGGAAGTGGATGTGCCGCGTAAACGTATTGCGTTAACGATGCGATTAGATGAAAGTGCGGTCAAAAATGACGGAAAATCTGACCGCACTTTAAGTGCAAAACCAAGAAGTAATGCACCTCGTCAAGATCGCAATCCAAGAGGAAATAGTGCGATGGGTAATGCCTTTGCCGATGCGTTGAAAAATTGGAAAAAATAATTTCGTCATTTAGATGAACATTGTGGCCAAATAGGCGTACAATGAAGGGGATCTGGTCAATCATCCAATCCCCTTTTTTATTTCAACGAAAGGAATATTCTTATGGAAAAAGGTATTCTTGGGCCGCATGAAGGCAAGGAGCTGGAATTAATGTTAAGGGGCGAAAAGCAAGTGGCATTATTCAATCAGGAGCTCGGTATTCCTGACGCCTTTCTCCCTTATCTTGAGCTAGGAATGCTTCATTCAAAAACAGTGCAACGTCATATTAATGATGTTTGCTTAACTGATTTTATTGTCTATTTACCCCAATCTCTTGCACTCGCTGAACAAATGGAAGTACTACTTCCTGCAAGCACGGTGAATGGTTTTGATCCAAAAGTGGAACGTGAAATCGGCCGAATTCTTGGTTACCGAGAAAAAGATATCGAATACTATATTCAGCATTTTCAAGATAATTTAGAGAAGTATCGGCAGCAGTATAGTTGATTGATGAAGTAATTTAAAAGCCTCTTAACTTTATAATTTATTATGTTATAGGATGAAATTGTGGGGAAAATACAAGATACCTGATGTTACTTGGCACAACCATACAGGTCGGATGCACTTGGTTTCATCTTCAGTACATAATTCGACTGTTCCTATTAGCTAGGAAGATATAAAAATGGAAAGAAAATGGGTAGAACACAAAGCGAATATAATTAGGTACTCATTTTAAAATTAAGGAGTAAATTATGAAGTTAATTTCGGTTCCACTTACTCGAGAGGCTATGCATCGACTTAATTATAACCAATGTATACCTGGAGATCTTGAGGAATTAGAGTTAGATGATGATGTGTATAGAGAAATATGGAGCACTAATTTTTTTGATGTGATTAATAGAGAGTTAGACAAAAATATTGATGATTATGAAGATGAAAGCATTTGCGATCATAACCGATTAAATAGGTTATTAAATATAATATCAAGGTACATACATATCCATGTTTTTTTTCGTGAATTACATAGGTTGGTTAAGACTGCATTAAATTCTAAAACAGGTATTTTTTTCTTTTTCTAATTAGTAAATTCTTAATTTTATTTTTAGAACAGGATGCTAATTTGTAACTATAGTGCCACTTCATTAGGATTCTCTTGGTGGATATTCAGGAATGTTACTTCCTGACAATCTAGCATTGGAGTTTAAATATGACAAGAGTATTTCGGATGAAGAATTAGGGAAAGCCATAAGACAAGCCCTGACGTATTGTACGAGTATTTATCGGTAATATATTTCCTCAAAATAAAAGTGCGCTCAAAAACACAAGCGATTTTGACCGCACTTTATTATTGGCTAGAAAGGATTATTCAGCGTCTTCTTTTGCCCATTCTAATGAGCGTTTAACCGCTTTTTTCCAACCTTTATAACGACGTTCACGTTTTTCTTCGTCATTATCAGGTGTGAAGGTACGTTCTACACGTGCTTTGTCGTGAAGTTCGTCTAAATCTTTCCAGAAACCAACCGCAAGACCTGCAAGGTAAGCTGCACCAAGTGCGGTTACTTCTTTCACGACTGGACGTTCTACGTTCACATCTAAAATATCCGCTTGGAATTGCATTAAGAAGTTATTGTTGGTTGCGCCGCCATCAACACGTAAATATTGTAAGCGTTGACCTGAGTCAGATTGCATTGCTTCTAATACGTCACGGGTTTGGTAAGCGATAGATTCAAGGGTTGCGCGTACAATATGGTTACGGTTAGAACCTCGAGAAAGACCGAAAATCGCACCACGAGCATACGGATCCCAATATGGTGCACCTAAACCGGTGAAGGCCGGAACAACGTACACGCCATTGCTGTCTGGAACTTTTTGTGCGAAGTATTCGGAATCGTGGCTGTCATGAAC
>CAKVVS010000055.1:0-7524 GCA_934834395.1 Parahaemophilus parainfluenzae
TAACTATGGCGCTAAAGTGGGCGTAGGTTACGAATTCTAATTTTCATTTTGAAAAGTGAGGTTGATTTTCACCGCACTTTTTCTTTTGGATGTAAATGTTTGTATAGTTTTAATCTATTTGTGATTAATTCATGTAGCAGTTAAAATCCTCGTTCTAAATGAATTGAGGATTTTTTGTTTTTAGAGGTGAGAATATGATTATCGTTTATGGCATTAAAAACTGTGATACAGTGAAAAAAGCATTGAAGTGGCTAACTGAACATAATATTCAACATAAATTACATGATTATCGTGTGGATGGATTAGATACTCAATTCTTACAACAAGCAGAAGCCCAATTTGGTTGGGAAAATTTAGTCAATAAACGCAGCACAACTTGGCGTAATCTTGATGAAAATGTGAAAAATACACTCTCAAAGTCCACTGCACTTTCCGTATTAGCTGAAAATCCAACGTTAATTAAACGACCGATTATTTTGCAAGATGATAAGGCATTGATTGGCTTCAACGAAAAAGAATATATTGCAGCATTTGCTTAAAAGAGTAGTATTTCTTAGGAGTTTTTATGAAAGAAAAAGTGATTTCTTTGGCACAAGATCTCATTCGTCGCCCCTCTATTAGCCCAAATGATGAGGGCTGTCAGCAAATGATTGCGGAACGTTTAGAAAAACTCGGCTTTCAAATTGAATGGATGCCTTTCAACGATACGTTAAATTTATGGGCGAAGCATGGTGCTGGTGAGCCTGTAATTGCCTTTGCAGGGCATACCGATGTGGTGCCGACGGGCGATGAAACGCAATGGACTTATCCGCCGTTTTCTGCCGAAATTGTAGATGATATGCTTTATGGTCGTGGTGCGGCAGATATGAAAGGCTCATTGGCAGCAATGATTGTGGCGGCAGAAGAATATGTGAAAGCTAATCCGAATCATAAAGGAACGATTGCTCTGTTGATTACTTCTGACGAAGAGGCTGCCGCGAAAGATGGCACAGTACGTGTTGTCGAAACGTTAATGGCGCGCGGTGAGAAAATCACTTATTGCATGGTAGGCGAGCCGTCTAGTTCAAAAACATTAGGCGATGTAGTCAAAAATGGCCGTCGCGGTTCGATTACGGGCAACCTCTACATTCAAGGTATTCAAGGTCATGTAGCTTATCCTCATTTAGCAGAAAACCCCATTCATAAAGCAGCGCCGTTCTTACAGGAATTAACCACATATCAATGGGATAATGGCAACGAATTTTTCCCGCCGACTAGTTTTCAAATTGCGAATATTCATGCAGGCACAGGGAGTAATAATGTCATTCCTGGTGAGCTTTATGTGCAATTCAATTTACGTTATTGTACAGAAGTGACTGATGAAAGCATTAAGCAGAAAGTGGCAGAAATGCTCGAAAAGCATGGTTTGAAATACCGTATTGATTGGAATTTATCGGGTAAACCATTTTTAACGAAACCGGGTAAATTATTAGATGCATTAACGACGGCGATTGAGCAAACAACTGGTATTACACCACAAGCAGAAACAGGCGGTGGTACCTCTGACGGACGTTTTATTGCGTTAATGGGGGCTGAAGTAGTGGAATTTGGGCCACTTAATGCGACGATTCATAAAGTGAATGAATGTGTCAGCGTAGATGATCTTGCCAAGTGCGGTCAGATTTATCATCAAATGTTAGTGAATTTATTGGACAAGTAAGATGAAATTAACGCCTGAAATGTTAACTGGCAAATCTCGTGAACATTTGATCAATTTGCCTACACCTCATTCTCCGAATCATTTTTTGCAAGCAGAGGCAATGAAAGCGTTTCAAGGATTGCAACAAAGTGCGGTCAAAAATGGCTTTAATTTGCAGCCTGTGAGTAGTTTTCGTGATTTTGAACGTCAACAACTCATTTGGAATGGTAAATTTAACGGTGAACGCAAGGTTCATGATGATGCGGGAAATTCATTAGATTTAGCGTTGTTAGATGATTGGCAAAAAGCACAAGCCATTTTACGTTGGTCAGCGCTTCCAGGGGGAAGTCGTCATCATTGGGGAACAGAAATCGATATTTTTGATCCTGATCTTTTGCCTCAAGGTCAATCTTTACAACTTGAACCTTGGGAATATGAAAAGGGTGGTTATTTCTTTGAACTTAGTGAATTTCTCACTGAAAATCTACCGCACTTTGATTTTGTTTTGCCATTTATCAGTCAACCAGAAGGTAAAAAAATCGGCCGAGAGCCTTGGCATATTAGCTATTTACCGTTGGCAGAGCAGGCATCACGATTATTTACGCCAGATGTGCTATTGCAGGTTTGGCAGCATGAAACCGTGGCTGGAAAAGAAACGTTAATTGCACATTTGCCTGAGAATTCAGCGCAATATGTGGTTTAACAAAAAACGCAGCAAGTTGCTGCGTTTTTTTATGGTCTGATTAATTCTTTTTATTCTTTTCCAAGGATTTGTGCTGAATCTTCACATCCTTACCTTTAGCTTGGAAATATTCACCAATTTGTTGAGCGATATAAACAGAACGATGTTTACCTCCTGTACAACCGATGGCTATGGTGAGATAGCTTCGGTTATTTTGCTCTAACATCGGTAACCATGTTTCGATGTAATTACGCGTTTGGTAGATAAAATTATTCACTTCATCATGCGCAAGTAAAAATTGTGCAACAGGTTCATCAAGCCCCGTCATTGGGCGCAGTTCTGGGTTCCAGTGCGGGTTTGGTAGAAAACGCACATCAAAGACATAATCCGCATCAAGTGGAATGCCATATTTAAAGCCAAACGATTCAACCACGATCTTAAGTTCTTTATCCGTATTACCCCGTAAAACTTCTCTTAAACGTTCAGATAACGAATGGGTAGAAAGTGGTGCGGTATCAATAATAAAATTAGCATGTTGAATTAAAGGCTCAAGTTGCTGATATTCTAAATCAATCGCTGATTCAAGTGGGAGATCTTGTGCTGAAAGGGGATGAAGACGACGTGAGTCGCTGTAACGACGAATAAGTGTACTACGATCGCTGTCCAGAAAGATGATTTTGACAGAATAAGTGGCTTGAATATCTGTCAGAATCTTGTCTAAATCAGCACTTGAATGGGGAAGATTTCGAATATCGAGACTGATGGCAACAGCCGTTTGAGTTTTGGCGAGAATATTGGTGAGTTGAGGAAGTAAATCGAGAGGGAGATTATCCACGCAATAATAGCCCATATCTTCCAAAGCTCGTAATGCGACAGATTTCCCCGCGCCGGAGCGACCGCTGATAATAATAATTTCCATCTGCGTGATTCCTTATGGTTAGTCGGTTAGGTTATACCTCTTGAGGTTCAATATTATCTAAATTTGTGTCGTCTTCAGATTCCTCTGAATGATCGGCACATTCAAAAATTTGCCAAATTTCATCCGCACTTTGTGCTGAACGAAGTTGTTTAATTAAGTTTTTATCGGTTAATTTTTCATTCAGTTCTGCCAGAACAGGAATATATTCTTGGCAGAGATTTTCAGGTACGAGCACAGCAAAAACGATATCCACCGGTTTATTGTCTGCTGCATCATATTCGACAGGCGTTTCTAATTGCATAAATACCGTTAGGATCTTATCTGACACAGTAGCAGGTAACTTGGCTTTAGGCATAGCTACGCCATTGCCCAATCCTGAATTACCTAATTTTTCCCGCTCAAATAAACATTCAAAACAGGCCTGTTCACCATTTTCGCAGTGAAGTTTTTCCACAACAAAAGCGGCAATAGATTCAAATAATCGTTTCTTGCTAGAAAAAGCAACCCCCTGACGAATATCATCAGGGGAGAGCAATGTTGTAAATTTCATCGGTTATAGTTTAAATTGTTCGCCTAAATAGACACGTTTAACGTGCTCATCATTCATGACTTCTTCCGGTGTGCCGGTCGCGATAATTTTCCCTTCACCAACAATGTAAGCGCGTTCACAAACATCAAGGGTTTCGCGTACGTTATGGTCGGTAATTAACACGCCTAAGCCACGATTACGGAGATCCGTGATGATTTTCTTAATATCCGTCACCGAAATAGGGTCAACACCCGCAAAAGGTTCATCTAGTAAAATGAATTTAGGATTTGCCGCTAAGGCGCGTGCAATTTCCACACGACGACGTTCACCACCAGAAAGCGATTGTCCCAGGCTATCACGAATATGTCCAATGTTGAATTCATCAATTAACTCATCCGCTCTCTCTCTGCGTTGTTCTGCAGTGAGATCTTTGCGAATTTCTAATACCGCCATAAGATTTTCATACACCGTTAAACGACGGAAAATAGAGGCTTCTTGTGGTAAATAGCCAATTCCTCGACGAGCACGTTCATGCATAGGTAATACGCTAATATCATCGCCATCAATGGTGATTTTTCCCTGATCATGACGCACTAAACCGACGACCATGTAGAAAGTAGTGGTTTTACCTGCACCATTTGGACCAAGTAGGCCAACAATTTCATTGGAGTTTACGGTTAAACTCACATCAGAAACCACTTTTCGGCTCTTATAGCTTTTTGCGAGGAATTCAGCTTGTAATACAGACATCGGTTATTTTTTACCTTTTTGTTGTAATTGGGTCGGAATTAAGACAGTTTGCACGCGTGATTTTCCATTACCATTGGCTTTTAACTGTTGTTTTTTCACATCATAAGTGATGAGTTCACCGTTAATTTTGCTATCTAATTGTTTTAATTCAGCATTACCGGTCAATGTTAAGAATTCAGTGCCTAAATCGTAGTGAACTTTATTCGCTCTACCGTCAACAGGCTTACCATCATCAAGTTGTTGGTGGAAGGTAACAGGGCTACCAAATGCTTCAACAGTTTCTTTTTTACCTGAATTTTCTGGTGGACGAGTAATAACCACTTTATTGGCTTTAATCAAAATGGAACCTTGCGTAATCACAACGTTATCCGTAAAGGTTACTACGCTGTTCTCCATATCTAAAGATTGATTATCTGAGACAATATTAATCGGTTTATTGGTATCGTCTTTTAACGCAAAAGCAGACAAAGAAGTCATCATTAACGCCGTTAAAAGCAGAATTTTATTGTTTGTTGATTTCATAATATGTTTTTACCTGTTCCTTTAGAGTTGCAACTTGCTGACGTAAATTTCCGACGAGCTTCAATCCGCTAGAGTTAAAGTTTAATCCGTTAATTTTTACTTGTGTATCGGAAGTAATGTCTTGTGTTTTTAAATTAATTACTGCGGCTTCAGTCTCAACACGTTGTAGGCGAGATAAAGGATCAAGGCTCTCGGCAACCACGCCACCTTCAAGATAGAGCATTTGATCTTTCGTTAATTTTGCCTTTTTCGCGCTAAGTTTCCAATTTTGTTTTTCTAATTGAATTTTATCGGTTTTCGCTTCTTTATCTTTATTGTCCAAAGAGACATCAAAAAGATAGACTAACGGCGAAATAAAATCCGTATGGCCGTCTTGTGTGTAATATTCCACTTTGTCGGAAATCGCGAGATACTGTTTTTTACCTTCAGGTGAGAATACAGTGGTTTCCATTTTATTACCGACGTATTCTGGGCTATCAGGCTTTTTAATGAGGCTTTGTAAATCGCTATGATCTTGATTAAGCGAATAATACCAGCCTAATAAAGCGAGGGCGATGACACCTAAAATAATATTCCAACGAATATTCATAAATAACGTTTTTTCCTTATTAAAAGGGTAGCTAATCATAGCACTTTTTTGACACAAAGTGCGGTCAAAAATAGTCGTATTTTAGTCTTCTAAAATGAGTGTTTTTAAAATCTGATAAATCTCGCGATAAGCTTTTGAGGGCTTATTTTGTTCCTTCTCTTTCTGTGCTGCACGAATCAAATTACGTAAGTGTTGGCGATCTGCAGAAGGATGTTCATTTAACAAATCAGTCAGAGCCGCATCACCTTTCGCAACCAATTCATCACGTAAGATTTCCAACTTATGCAGCATAGCTTGTTGCTGATTATGTTTGTTTTCAATTTTTTCTAAAGCTTCACGAATAGGCTCTGCATCAATTGAGCGTAAGAGCTTACCGATATATTGCAATTGGCGACGACGTGCCTCTTTTTGTAGGCGTTGCGCTAATTCAATGGCATCTTTTAAGCTATCGTCTAGTGGAACCTTAGTCAGATTTGCTTTGGTTAAGTTCACCAATTTCTCGCCGAGCTGTTTTAAATCCTCAGCGTCGCGTTTGATTTCACTTTTACTTACCCAAATAATCTCTTCTTGGTCTTCATCTTCCCAATCAAAGGCTTCTTTTTTCTTACGTTTTGCCATTCTGTTACCTTATGAAAAATTTGGTGCATTTTAGCATAAACTTTCAAAATAAGATAAAATGGCGCAAATTTTTAATAGGATTATCACCATGAAAACAGCAGAAAATTTAACCGCACTTTTAAAATCTCAAGAGCAAACATTGCGTGATGCAGTCAGTTTTGCAATTGAAACCGCCCAGAAAGCGGGCGCCACCGCTGAAGTTGGCGTGACAAAAGTGAGTGGTTTATCGGTTTCCACCCGTCTGCAAGAGATTGAAAATGTTGAATTTACTAACGATGGGGCATTAGGTATTTCCGTTTATTTAGGCCAACAAAAAGGCAATGCCTCTACTTCAGATTTAAGTGAAGAAGCGATTAAAAACACCGTTGAAGCCGCACTTGCCATTGCAAAATATACCTCACCAGACGATTGCACAGGGCTCGCCGATAAAGAATTAATGGCTTTTGAAGCACCGGATTTAGCACTTTATCATAGCGCAAATGTTGATGTCGAACAAGCTACAAAATTAGCTTTAGAAGCTGAAAAAGCGGCTTTGGAATACGATGCTAAAATTGTGAATAGTAATGGCGCAAGCTTTAATTCGCATACTGGTGTGCGTGTTTATGGTAATACACATGGCATGCTACAAAGTTACTTATCTAGCCGCTATTCTTTATCCTGTTCGGTGATTGGTGGCGAGCTAGATCAACTTGAAAATGACTACGAATATACAGTTTCACGTGAGTTTGATGCGCTTTCTCCAGCGGATTGGGTAGGACAGAATTGTGCGAAAAAAGTGATTGCACGTTTAAATCCACAAAAATTAACAACACGTGAAGTGCCCGTGATTTTCTTAAATGATGTGGCAACAGGATTAATCTCCCATTTAACGGGGGCGATTAGTGGCGGCAGCTTATATCGTAAATCCAGTTTCTTGCTCGATCATCTTGGAAAACAAGTATTGCCAGATTGGTTCCAAATTAGTGAGCGTCCGCATTTGTTAAAACGTTTAGCCTCCACGCCTTTTGACAGCGAAGGGGTGCGAACACAAGATCTTGAAATTATTCAAGATGGCGTGTTGCAAACCTATTTGCTCACCAGTTACAGCGGTAGAAAAATAGGTATGCAAAGTACCGGTCATGCAGGCGGTATTCACAACTGGCTTGTGAAACCAAATTTAACAGGCGGATTGACCGCACTTTTACGTCAAATGGGCACTGGTTTATTGGTTACCGATGTTATGGGGCAAGGTGTCAAT
>CAKVVS010000056.1:0-7448 GCA_934834395.1 Parahaemophilus parainfluenzae
TCTCTGCTGTAGTTGAAATGCTCAACATCAAGATGCGAAAATCACTTGGTCACTAAATCATATAAAAAGGCGGAACAATATGTTCCGCCTTTTTTAGTGATGATAGAAAACCCCTTTCCCGTATAAATACAGTGTGACGTGTTCTCCAATTTGGTAATGATTAATGAGATCTTCATTAAGATTAAATTCATAACCGCCAACATCAATACAAAGATTAATGGCGCGTCCTCTCGATTCAATCCGTTTAATCTCACCTTTAAAAGACGCTGTCGGATCTTGGATTTTTTTTGCAAGAGAGAATTGCTCAGGGCGGAATAAAACCTTCCCTTGCGTATGACCATTTCCTTTATTTTCTACAGCAACCTCACCTAATTGACAGATCGCGATGGCATCATTTTTTAACGTTGCAGGGAAAATAATACTTTCTCCGATAAATGTTGCGATGGATAAATGCTGCGGTGACCAATACAGTGTTTTAGGTGTCGCAATTTGGAGGATTCTTCCTTCTTGAATCACAGCAATTTTGTCTGAATAACAGAGTGCTTCATCACGATCATGAGTCACAAATATGGCGGATGAATCACTTTCTCTTAATACCTGTAACATATCGTAACGAATTTGATTTCTTAGATGCTCATCTAATGCACTGAATGGCTCATCAAACAGGATGAGTTCTGGGTTTGGTGCGAGAGCTCGAGCAAGTGCAACACGCTGTTGTTGCCCGCCTGAAAGTTGATGGGGAAAACGATCAGCTAAGCTGCTAATACCAGTTAGTTTCATCACTTCCTGTATGCGTTGTTTTTCCTCTTCGGTTTTTCCTTTACCATCGCCTAAGCCATAAGCAATGTTGTGGTAAACATTTAAATGAGGGAATAACACGCCTTCTTGTACCACATAGCCTAATTTGCGTTGCTGGGTTGGCACATTAAGGTTTTCTTTAAAAATAGGTTGATTCTTTAACCAAATCTCACCGCTTGTTGGTTGTTCAAAACCAGCAATACTACGCAATAAGGTGGTTTTTCCACAACCGGATGCACCGAGAAGAAACAGAATTTCACCTTTCTCTAATTGCAGAGAGATATTGTGTAGAACCTGGTGCCCATTAAAGGATTTATTCAAATTTTTAATGTCGAGTAATGTTGTCATTTTTATCTTCTCGTTATTTAAAACCGTATCGTTTCAGTAAAAATACAGGAATGCCTGAAAATAGCACTAACATAATGGCATAAGGCGTTGCTGCCGCATATTGTGCATCAGAGGTATATTCCCACACCGCGGTTGAAAGCGTTTTAATGTCATTTGGGGTCAGTAATAGGGTTGCGGTGAGCTCTTTCATTAAGTTTAAGAACACTAAAGCAAACGCAGCAGCAATCCCTGGTAACATGGCCGGAATGACTAAAGTACGGAAAATATAAAAGTTGCTACGCCCTAAGCTTTGTCCTACCTTTTCAATGTTGCTAGACATTTGTTCAAGCGAACTACGCAAGGTCGTTTGCGCCATTGGAAGATAAAGCATAAAGTAGGCGATGATAACCATGGCAAAGGTTTGATAAAGCGAATACGCATAGTTGATGGTAAAGAAGACCAATGATAATGCGATAACAAGCCCTGGCACAGCGTGAAGTAGATAAGGGATTCGATCAAGCCAAATCGTCAATTTACTGCGATAGCGTACTGCAGCCCATACCAATGGTAGTGCACAAATAACGGTAAGTGTTGCACCCAGTGTTGATATAGTCAGTGAATTTGTGAAGGCGGTAAAAAATTCCCCAAAATCGACCGCACCTTCAATGGAACTTCCCACGGTTAGCCAATAAATCAGCATAGTAATCGGCACACCAATACTGAGCACAAAAATGGTCGTGAAAAAGCTTACGACTAAAATTTGTTTTCCTGCTGAGAGGGTTTTCAATGGATACGGACGTATTACGCCTTTGCCGCTTTGATAGAGTGTTTGTGTGCCTCTAAAACGAATTTCCCCCATCACAACAAAGATACAGATCACCATTAACACACCAGAAAGTAAGGCGGCGGTGTTGTTATTAAAGGCCATTTCATATTCTTGGAAAATTGCCGTAGTGAAGGTTTGGTAATTTAAAATAGACACGGCGCCAAAGTCTACCAACATATGAAGCGCAATTAATAATACGCTGCTACCGATGGCGGGTTTGAGTTGTGGAAAAATCGCATGCCAAAATGTGTAAGCATGGCTTTTAGCTAATGAAAGGCTCACTTCTTCTAAAGAGCGGTCGAGTCTTTTTAAGGTCGCCGCGACAGGGAGATAAGCAAGCGGGAAAGAACTCAGCGTCATAATGCCGATGGTTCCCCAGAAGCCTTCCACTCTGAAGGTAAGACTGATCCACGTAAAACAACTGACAAAAGCCGGAATACAAAGAGGGAGCGTCATGGCTACTTGGAAAAAGCCTTTTCCCCAAAAGCGATAACGTTCTAATAAAAACGCACATAGTGTGCCGAGAATAATGGCAAAAAGTGTGACAAATACCATTAAAAGTAGGGTATTACTGAGCAATTCCCACATTCTTGGGCGCCAAAGTAATTCAATGCTGCGAGCCAATCCGACATCTGCAGCACGCTCAATAACATATAAAAAAGGTAATAATAATGGCAAACTAATCAGCACGATTAAGGCTATAAGCCAGCGAGGTGGGCGATTAGACACAGAAAAATCCTTTAAAATATTAGTGTAAAATAAGTAGAGTAAATAACAGAAGGGCGTGTATTACACGCCCTATATTGCATAGCAAATTAAACTTATTTCAAACCAGCTTCTTCAATAAGTTTATTGGCGTTGTCTTTGTCTTCAGAAGTCGTTGCCGAAACAACAGGTGCTTCTAATTTCGCATAAGGTTCCATGTTAAATGGAGAAACCACATCGGTACGAAGTGGGTATTCTGCACGTACTGAAACAAACGCTTGTTGTCCTTCTTTACTTGCTAAGAAATCAACGAATTTTTTCGCTTCTTCTTTATTTTTAGAACCTTTTAATACCGCTGCACCAGAATAGGTCACTAATGCACCTGGATCTTGATGACGAATGAAGTAAAGACGGGTTTTGAGGTTATCAGCACCTTTTTCTTTTGCAAGTGTATACCAGTAATAGTTGTTGATTAACGCTGCGGGTACTTCACCATTTTCAACCGCTTGAAGAGCAACGCTGTTTTTCGCATAAAGTTTACCGTTTTCTTTTAAGCCTTTTAACCATTTAAGAGCGGCATCTTTACCTTTTAATTTGGTAATCGCAACAACTTGCTCTAAGAATGCGCCTGAAGTTGGAACGTAACCAATTTTATCTTTCCATTTTGGTGTTGCATAATCTAACACGGATTTTTCCATGTCTTTTTCAGATAATTTAGTGTGATCGTAAACCACAACACGAGAACGACCGCTTAATGCGACCCAGTCTTTTTTCGGTGCAACAGGAACGCCCTTGTGTGCAGTTTGTTTAATAGTATCTGCAGAAAGCGGTTCTAATAAGCCTGCATCAGAGAGTGCCGCGAAAGGTGCAGTTTGTTCAGAAAAGAATACGTCAGCAGGGGTTTTATCGCCCTCTTCTTTTAATTGACCTGCAAGTTGATCACTTTTAGCACTGTTTAAGGTCACTTTAATGCCCGTTGCTTTTGTAAATGCATCAGCAACGGCTTTTGCACCTTCTTTGTGTTGTCCATTGTAAACAGTAATATCTGCAGAAGCGAAGCCTGCAAATGCCATTAAGCCAGTTAGTGCGGCAATTTGGAAGTGTTTAATTTTCATAAAAACTCCTTTATATTATCGGGGGAAGGGAAATATAGCTAATTCTCTGAAAACAAGAATTGTCCCATTCTAATATACTTAAAACAGATAATGCAAATAATTATCAAATATTTTTATTTATATCAAAATTTTATATTTCATGCTATTTTCTTACTTTGTTACTTATTAATCTTTTTACATAATGTAGAGCAAACATCTTGAGTAGGAACGGATATGAATATTCAGCAAATCATTAAACAACATCATCTAGAACTCTTATTCCAGCAAGGCACTTTTGGGATTGAAAAGGAAAGTCAACGGGTGCATTCGGATGGTTCAATAGTGACATCATCGCACCCCAAAGCCTTTGGTAATCGTCGTTTCCACCCTTACATTCAAACAGATTTTGCAGAAAGTCAGTTGGAATTGGTGACTCCCCCTATGAAAAAGTTAGAGGATACACTACGTTGGCTTTCAGCCATTCATGAAGTGACTTTGCGAACTTTACCGGAGGATGAATTTATTTTTCCTTTTAGTATGCCTGCAGGGTTACCACTAGAAGAACACATTAAGGTTGCACAATTAGATAATCAGGAAGATGTGGCTTATCGTGAGCATTTAGTCCAGTCTTACGGTAAATATAAGCAAATGGTCAGTGGTATTCATTACAATTTTCAAATTGACCCTAAGTTTATTGATGCCTTATTTCATGCACAAAATGAAACACAAAGTGCGGTTGATTTTCAAAATAATTTTTACCTAAAAATAGCGAAGAACTTCTTACGCTATCAATGGATTTTACTTTACTTGTTTTCTGCAACACCGACGGTAGAGGATAAATATTTCAGAGGCAATTCCCCCCTTAAACCGCATCAATATGTGCGGAGTTTACGTTCAGGGAAATATGGTTATGTGAATGATCCGAAGATCCACGTCTCTTATGACAGTTTGCAAGAGTATGTTGAGACGTTAGAACACTGGGTGAAATCGGGTGATTTGATTGCGGAAAAAGAGTTTTACTCAAGCGTACGTTTGCGTGGCGCTAAAAAAGCGCGCGATTTACTTGAAAAAGGAATTCAATATTTAGAATTTCGTTTGTTTGATCTCAATCCGTTTGCACCTTATGGAATGGAACTTGCAGATGCGAAATTCATTCATTATTTTATTTTGTTAATGGCATGGCTTGATGATACCGCTGATCAAGAAGGTATAAAATTAGGCAAAGCACGTCTTGCTGAAGTGGCATGGGAAGATCCAAGACAGCAAAGTGTTTATGCGGTAGAAGGTGAATTAGTCCTCCTTGAAATGCTCAAAATGCTTGAGCAACTCAATGTGAGTGATGAGATTAAAACGATTGTTAAAGACAAATTAGGACAATTTGCGGATCCAAGCCAAACGCTTTGTGCAAAAGTGGTTGCGGCAATTGAACAGGTAGGTAGTTACCAACAATTAGGGGCCGATATTGCGCAATCTAATAAAGCAAAAGCCTTTGAACGTTTTTATGCATTAACTGCGTTTGATAATATGGAACTGTCCACACAAGCGTTATTGTTTGATGCAATCCAAAAAGGGCTAAAGATTGAGATTTTAGATGAACGCGATCAATTTATCAGTCTTCAATTTGGCGATCATTTGGAATATGTGAAAAACGGTAATATGACTTCTCACGATAGCTATATTTCTCCACTCATTATGGAAAATAAAGTGGTGACGAAGAAAGTGTTAGCGAAAGCAGGATTTAATGTACCGCAAAGCATCGAGTTTACCGATGTGAAAAGTGCGGTCGAAAATTTCCCACTTTTTGAGAATCGAGCTGTCGTGATTAAGCCAAAATCAACGAATTTTGGTTTAGGGATCAGTATTTTCCAGCAAGGTGTAACGGATCGAGATGATTTTGCAAAAGCAGTAGAGATTGCTTTCCGTGAAGATAAAGAGATCATGGTTGAAGATTATCTACTTGGCACTGAATATCGTTTCTTTGTGCTGGGTGATCAAACGTTAGCCGTCTTATTACGTGTTCCAGCAAATGTAATTGGAGATGGTGTACATACTGTTGCTGAATTAGTTGCCGCTAAAAATGATCATCCTTTACGGGGCGATGGCAGTCGTACACCATTGAAAAAAATAGCATTGGGGGATATTGAGCAGTTGCAGCTTAAGGAGCAAGGATTAACCGTGAATTCTATTCCTGCAAAAGATCAACTTGTTCAATTACGTGCGAATTCTAATATTAGTACAGGCGGTGATTCTATTGATATGACGGATGAAATGCATGCCAGTTACAAAGAAATTGCGGTAGGGATTAGCAAGACAATGGGGGCGGCAGTTTGTGGTGTAGATTTAATTATTCCTGATTTGAAACAGCCGGCAGAACCGAGTTTACATTCGTGGGGTGTGATTGAGGCAAACTTTAATCCTATGATGATGATGCATATTTTCCCATTTAGTGGACAATCTCGACGATTGACAATGAATGTGATTAAGATGCTTTTCCCTGAATTGCCTTAATTTAGTTATCGGGCTTCATCAGTTGGTGAATCCCGTTTTACATTCATCGTAATTAGGCTAAAATGGAGATAGTATTCACTATTCTAAAATGACATTTAATGACAACTTTTACCTTAGAACCTCAAGAAAATGATCGTCTGCAATCCCTTTGCGGTGCATTCGATGAAAATATCAAACTGATTGAAAAAGAATTTAACCTCAATATTTCCCGCAATAATTTCACTTTTACCGTGAAATCTAACGATGAAAGTTCGAAACCACATCATGAGCAATTAGTTGAGCGTGCAGCTAAATTAATCCAAACATTATATGTGGAGACCGCGCCAATTAAGGGGAAAGTGAAAGAACTTGATTTGGAAGATGTGCATATTGCCTTGCAGGAGAGCAGAATGTTATCGCAAGAAGGCAGTGAGTCACGCAGTGAAAATCACGTCTATAGCACCACAATTAAAACCAAGCGTGGTTTGATTAAACCGCGTGGTGAAAATCAAATTCAGTATTTACATAATATTCTTACGCACGATATTAGTTTTGGGATTGGCCCCGCTGGCACAGGGAAAACCTTTTTAGCCGTAGCAGCGGCTGTTGAGGCATTAGAACGTCAAGAAATTCGTCGCATTTTGCTGACTCGCCCCGCGGTGGAAGCGGGCGAAAAATTAGGTTTCCTGCCTGGTGATTTAGGACAGAAAATTGAACCTTATTTGCGACCACTTTATGATGCGTTATTTGAAATGCTTGGCTTTGAACGCGTACAAAAATTGATGGAGCGTAATGTGATTGAAATCGCGCCATTAGCTTATATGCGTGGGCGTACACTGAATGACAGTTTTATTATTTTAGATGAAAGCCAAAATACGACGGTCGAACAAATGAAAATGTTTTTGACTCGTATTGGTTTTAATTCCAAAGCCGTGATTACAGGGGATGTGACTCAAATCGATTTACCACGTAGCACCAAATCGGGTTTACGTCACGCCATGGAAGTGTTAAGTAAAGTATCGGAATTAAGCTTTAACTACTTTGAAAGTAAAGATATTGTGCGACATCCTGTGGTGGCAAAAGTAGTGCAAGCTTACGAAGAATGGGAAGCCCAAGATGAAATCCGCCGTCAAGAAATCGCTGCGCAGCGTCGAGCTGAACGTGAGCAAAAAGTGCGGTCAGAAAATGAAACGAATTTAGGAGAATAGCAT
>CAKVVS010000057.1:0-7354 GCA_934834395.1 Parahaemophilus parainfluenzae
AAAAACTAAAAAGAGAGGCGAAATCTAATAGCTATTTTGCCGTGTTGAATAAGCGATATGATTATTATCGTAATAAGGTGGTGAAAGGCTTTTATGAAAATTATTTTTCTACTTTTGATCGCCAAGTGATTTTAGCCGATTGCTTAACGCCACTAAATCATAGCCAACAAGCTTTTATCGATATGCAAACAGGGCTTAATCAGCTTTTCAAAAATTTCCATTATGGGAAACGCAATTTACTTAATCGTTTGTTTTCCCCGAATATTGATAAGTTAATGTTTGTGGCAACAAAAGCCGATCATATCACAACAGATCAAATTCAAAACTTAATTAGTCTGATGTGCCAATTGGTACAAGAGGGCGGTCGTCATGTAGAATTTGAAGGGATTGATACAGAATATACAGCAATTGCTGCGATTCGAGCGACAAAACAGGTTCTAGTTAATCAAAACGGTAAACAAATCAAAGCTATTCAAGGAGTACGTTCTGTAGATAAGCAACTGATTACGCTTTATCCGGGTTCTGTACCAAGTAAATTACCTAATGCAGAGTTCTGGTCAAAACAATCTTTTGATTTTGATTCCTTCGAACCTCAAGTTTTACAACAAGGTGAAAGCATCCCGCATTTAAGAATGGATGCAGTTTTACAGTTTTTATTGGCGGATAGATTTGATTGATAGAAAAATCAAATCAATTTAATTGTCAAATACTTAATATAAACCACTATTTTTTTATTGGTATTTAGGTAGAATCAATTTGAGTCTTTCTAAAGTAAAGGAGCTTATGATGAAAATGAAAACTCTCTTAGCATTAGCAATCAGCGGAATTTGTGCTGCTGGCGTGGCAAATGCACATGACCATATGGCAAAACCAGCAGGTCCTTCAATCGAAGTAAAAGTACAACAATTAGATCCTGCAAATGGTAACAAAGATGTAGGGACAGTAACTATTACTGAATCAAATTATGGTTTAGTGTTTACACCAAATCTACAAGGTTTAGCTGAAGGTTTACATGGTTTCCACATTCATGAAAATCCAAGCTGTGATCCAAAAGAAAAAGACGGTAAATTAACAGCAGGCTTAGCGGCTGGCGGTCACTGGGATCCTAAAGGTGCAAAACAACACGGTTACCCATGGCAAGATGATGCTCACTTAGGTGACTTACCGGCTTTAACTGTATTACATGATGGTACAGCAACTAACCCTGTTTTAGCTCCACGTCTTAAAAAATTAGATGAAGTTCGTGGTCACTCTATTATGATTCACGCAGGTGGCGATAACCACTCAGATCATCCAGCTCCACTTGGCGGTGGCGGCCCACGTATGGCATGTGGCGTGATTAAATAAGTCGATTCTTAAAGACAAAAAAGTGCGGTCAATTTTGACCGCACTTTGTATTTAAACTCAATGCAACATCATATCTAATCATTAGAGGTGGCTTGGAACATAGCTAAAGTAGTAATATATTTAATAATGAACCTATGTATCAGGAGGAGTATTGAAAACTAAGCTATTACTTCAATATCTTATATTTTGGGTAATTATATTTATTATTTGTTTTACATTTTCTACGTTAGCGTTTAGTTTATTTGAGCTGCTTCTAAAGCTTGATAATTATTCTTTTTCTGATTTTAAGAAAATGGCATCTTTTTGGTTAAATGGCTCTGCTGCAATGGCGACTTTAGTTTTGATAATTGAAGCTAAAAATAAGCGATGGTAATATCAGAGGGGGAAATATGCTTGCAAAAATATTAGATTGTTTGATATTTAAATAGCATTTAATTTAAAGTATTTATATATAAAGTGCGGTCAATTTTCAAAGAGTTTTAAAACCTCTCAAAAATTGACCGCACTTTTATTTTTACCGCTTTACTTAACTACTTCCGCCGTATATTCCAATTTGTGAATCGCATTAATCAATTGCTCATCAGCAACTTTTGGATCTTCCACAACAGTCACCGTTCTATCTTTAATGGAGGCTTTAGTGGAAATCACGCCATCAATATTACGCAACTCTTTATTCACCAAATAAGCACAAAGCTGGCAGTTCATTTCATTCACTTTTAGCACAACTTGCTTTGTTTCTTCCGCCTGAGCGATAGAGAAAGTGAATAATGAAAGCAAAAGTGCGGTCGTTAATTTCTTCATTTTTTGTTCCTAGTTAGCCAGTTCTAAAATCCACGGTAAAATGGTTGGATAAGTTAAGAAAAAGAGCATGACGATAAATACAATCCAATACAAAACAATGAGCTTTTTACGGGAAATGTATTTGCTGCAAATGATTTTTTTTGAAAACATTAGCAACCAAAAGCCGTAGGCAAAAGCGCATAATGAAACGATAAGCATCGGAATGCGTAAATAATCATATTCACCCAAGCCAATCAACCATGTGGATGACACGCCAAATACTAAATAGATTAAAGGCGCAATACAGCACAATGTTGATGCCACCGCAGCACTTAGTGCGGTGGCAATCGCAACCCAAAAAGATTTATTAGAGCTTTTTAGAGATGTAGTCATATTTAAATTCTTTCGGGTCAAAGGAATTTAACGGGTCGCCGCCCACTTCAGCATACGGATAGCCAAAGTTGTTGAGTGGAGCAAGTTCTGGTTGTGGATATAAATCGAAATCACGAGCATGATTAAATCCTACCCAGTTTGCTTCCCAGTTACCGAATAAGTATTTGGCAACAGCTTGTGTATCCTTATCGTCAACAGATTTTTTCTCTGCTAAACGCATTTTTGCCACGTCTGCAGAATCAACAGGCACCCAGCCGAATCCTGCAAGATAGAACTCAGCACGACAATGCTGACCACCGCTTACATTTGCTACGCCATGTTCGTCCGCACTACCGAATGCACCTTTGGAGTATTTGCCCATTTTATCCGCCGCACCTAAACGAATACCGAAAATTTCACGAGCAGGAATACCGCTAGCGCGAGCAAGTGCGACGAAAACAGAGTTAATATCAGTACATTTTCCTTTTAACACGCCAGTGGTCAGAATTTTTTCTACATCACCATCGCCACAGCCTAAAACAGAATTGTCACGTTCCATATTGTTGACGATCCATTGGTGAATCAACTCAGCTTTTTTCAATGGATTGGTTTCAGTGCCCATAATTTTATCGGCGAACTGTTTCACTATACCATCAGTTTTAATATGTTGAGTCGGTTTTAAATATTCTTGTACATCAACAGAATAGTGAACATCTTTTGGTGGCTTGTAATTTTCTAATGCACCTTTAACCATTGGTTCACGATCTTTGGTTTCAATCACCATTGTGATTTTTAAATCGCGTTTTTGTGCATCTTTATCCCAGGTCGCAAAGAGCGTTTTCGCACCATATTTGTTGTTTTCTGTCACATACGCATCCAAATAGTTACCTTCAAAATGGATAGATTTTACCTGTTGATACTCGCCATTAAACGGTAAAGGCACCCAAAGATTTGCTTGTCCTTGCGAACCTTTTGGCGCAACTAAATCATAAGTTTGAGTGAATTCATACAGATGAGAATCGGTATTGTAGTTTGGAATGTCGGTATTGGCGTAAGCCATGGAACATGCGGAGAGCACCGCAGTGGCGATAAGTTTCTTCATGAAAAGATCCTTCTTAGTTAACAGTTAAAACTTAACACATTAGATAAACTAATTGTGGACATGACTATAGTAGCTCATTTTATTTTCTAGTCAATATTGCTTTTTTATTTCAGCCATTTAAGATTTGCTAAAGAAATTCGAAGTAAAATACCGTTTCTATTTTTATTGGAAAGAATAATGACAAAACAAATTTTCACACAATCTCAACAACCAGAAGAGGAAGAAATTCTGCCTAAGCAGGAATTTTATAATGTTGAAACAACTATCGATAATGAACCTTTAGAAGGGGAGTTGTTAGACGAGCAATTTGAGCAAATTGTGAAGCCTAAATCGAGTGGTTGGAAAACGGCTTTAAAATTGACCGCACTTTTGTTTTTAGGGGCGACAGTTGCACAATCTGTTCAATGGATTTGGGACAGTTATCAAAACCAACAATGGATTTACCTTGCTTTTGCATTAGTGAGTTTTGTTGTGGTGATGTTTGGTTTATCTGAAATCATCGCAGAATGGCGACGTTTAGTGAAACTCAAAAAACGGTTGAATTTACAAGAACAAAGTCAGCGATTAATAGGTGAAAGTGCAGTTAAAAATCATCAAGTTTTTTCTGAACAGGATAGCGAAAAAGGGAAAGCCTTGTGTTTATCGATTGCCGATACCTTAAAATTGGATTCGCAACATCCCTCAATTGTCCAATGGGAAAAACAGTTGAATGAAAGTTATTCTGCTCGTGAAGTCACCCATTTATTTAGTAAGACTGTGTTACAGTCTTTTGATAACAAAGCGAAAAAACTGATTACAAAAATGGCAGCAGAATCCGCTGTGATTGTGGCAATTAGTCCTTTGGCCGTTATTGATATGTTTTTTATTGCGTGGCGAAATATTCGTTTAATCAATAAAATTGCAGCAATTTATGGGATTGAGCTTGGGTATTTTACCCGTCTTCGTTTGCTCAGAATGGTATTGGTGAATCTTGCTTTTGCCGGTGCGACTGAAATCGTGCAAGATTTAGGGATGGATTGGCTTTCGCAAGATATTACCGCAAAACTTTCTGCACGAGCTGCACAGGGGATCGGCGTGGGAGTATTGACAGCTCGATTAGGCATTAAGGCTATGGAGTTTTGTCATCCACTGGCATTTGATAAAGCAGAAAAGCCAAAACTTTCTCATGTTCAAAAAGAATTGCTCACGGTAATGAAAGATACGGTGCTAGGCAAGAATAAACTGAAAGAAAAAGAAGAAGTGTAATAAAAAAGTGCGGTTAAAATTGACCGCACTTTTTTGTATAAAAGAGATGATTAAAGTCCCGCTTTCAAGCTTGCCTCAATAAAGCGATCGAGATCGCCATCCAGTACGGCTTGTGTATTACGATTTTCAACGCCTGTGCGGAGATCCTTAATACGCGCATCATCTAACACATAAGAACGAATTTGGCTGCCCCAACCGATATCAGATTTATTATCTTCCATCGCTTGTTTGTCCGCATTTTTCTTTTGTAACTCAAGCTCATACAATTTCGCTTTTAACTGCTTCATGGCTTGATCTTTATTTTTGTGTTGAGAACGATCGTTTTGACATTGTACGACAATCCCACTTGGCATGTGAGTAATACGCACCGCACTTTCGGTTTTATTGACGTGCTGACCACCCGCACCGGATGCACGATAAACGTCAATGCGTAAATCTGCAGGATTGATTTCAATGTCAATATTATCATCAATTTCTGGATAAACGAAAGCCGCTGCAAATGATGTATGGCGGCGATTGTTGGAGTCAAATGGGCTTTTACGCACTAAACGATGAATACCGGTTTCTGTGCGCAACCAACCGAAAGCATATTCGCCACTGACACGAATCGTCGCTGATTTTAAACCCGCCACATCACCATCGGATACTTCCATTAATTCTGTTTTAAAGCCTTTGCTTTCAGCCCAACGGAGGTACATGCGAAGTAACATTTCCGTCCAGTCTTGTGCTTCTGTACCACCGGAACCTGCTTGTAAATCGACATAACAATCACATGCATCATGTTCACCGTTAAACATGCGTCGGAATTCTAATTTTGCGAGTTGTTGTTCAAGCTCATCTAATTCAGCAACGGCTTCATTGAAGGTCTCTTCATCTTCCGCTTCAACGGCTAATTCAAGAAGCCCTTCAACATCCTCTAAACCTTGTTCTAAATTCTTGATGGTATCAACCACTTGTTCAAGTGAAACGCGTTCTTTCCCAAGTGCTTGGGCTTTTTCAGGATCGTTCCACACATCGGGTTGTTCTAATTCGGCATTAACTTCTTCTAAACGCTCAACTTTTGCATCGAAGTCAAAGATACCCCCGAAGCACAGAAGTGCGCTCGGAAAGGTCAGCAATTTTGTTTTTGATTGGATTAATTTCAAACATAATGACTAAATAAGCTTTTAAGTTAAATTAAGATTGAAATTATAAAGGAACTACAGAGGATTGGGTAGATTATTGAGCAATAAAAAACCTTATTTATTATTAGAATAAATAAGGTTCTTAATATAATTAAAAAGGATGAAGTTATTCCTCTGCAGGGAATTTTTCTTCTAATTGATCTGCTAATTTGTCAATAGCATCGTCTTTTGCGTTTGCTTTTGCGACAGCTTCAGGAACTTTACCTGCATTGTCAGCAGATGGTGATTTGACTTGAGATAAAATTAGTTGAGCCACTTCTTTTTCAGCATCTACATATTCTTTATACATAGAAACAAGTGGTGAAACTTCTTCACTTTTAATACCTAATGCTTCTAATTCGGCTACATGTTCAGCTGCTTTTTTATCAAATTCTGCAACAGCAGCTTCAGTTGCGGTCACATTGCTACTTGAAGAGGCAGTAGCAATTGCATCAAAACTTGCTTCAAGTTTTTGGCCAGCTGTTTCTTCCCACGCTTTAAATTTTTTCACTTCCTCAGCTTGTTGAGATGCAGCAAATGCACTAATAGAGCTGAAAGTTAATGCTGCAATAGCTGTGATTTTTAATAAGTTTTTCATTGAGATATCCTCTTTGAGTAGAATTAAAAATTGCACCAGAATGGGTACAATTGGTATTGTAATAAAGTATAGTTATTTGATCAAGTATTTAGTTGATCTTTTTAGTATGCTATTTGGAAAAAATAACAGTTTTGCATAAATCATCAATTACTTTATAATTCAGGCTCATTTTCATAATAAATTAGGAACAACGAGTATGAATAAATTACTGACCGCACTTTTAGTTACGGTTTCGGTTAACGCAATGGCAGATGATGCTACAATTAAATCAAAATTGCAGGCATTAGGTGCGAAAAATATAGAAGTAAAAGATTCGCCTGTAAAAGGCCTTAAAACTGCTGTGACAGATCAAGGTATTTTATATGTGAGTGAAAATGGTCAATATGTTTTGCAAGGTAAAATGTATGAATTAACGAATAAAGGTCCTGTTGATGTAGCGAGTAAATTTCTGGCGGATAAAGTGAACGCATTAAAAAATGAAATGATTGTTTATCCGGCAAAAAATGAAAAACATATTGTGACAGTATTCATGGATATCACTTGCCATTATTGTCATTTACTCCATCAACAAATAAAAGAGTACAATGATTTAGGTATTACTATTCGTTATTTGGCATTTCCTCGAGCAGGAATGAATGAAACTGCTCGCCAAATGGAAGCAATTTGGACGGCAAAAGATCCTGTATTTGCATTGAACGAAGCAGAAAAAGGTAACTTACCGAAAGAATTGAAAACCCCTAATATTGT
>CAKVVS010000058.1:0-4907 GCA_934834395.1 Parahaemophilus parainfluenzae
ATGCGGTTCCTGCAAGCCAAGGCATTAAAGAAGAGTTTTCTACTGGATCCCAGAACCACCAGCCGCCCCAACCTAATTCGTAATATGCCCACCATGCACCGAGCACGATCCCTAATGTTAAGAATAACCAAGAAACGAGCACCCAAGCTCGCATCGCACGCGCGATTGCTTGTGCAGAACGATTAAAGATTAAGGCTGAAATGGACATGGCAAAGTTAACGGCAAAGCCCACATAACCCACATATAAAAGCGGCGGGTGGAAAATTAAGCCAATATCTTGCAGCATTGGGTTGAGATCTCGCCCTTCCGCAGGGGCTGGGAATGCACGTCCAAATGGATTGGAGTAGAACAAAATGAAAATAGCAAACCCAAGGCAAATTAAGCCGAGTAAAGAGAGGGTTTGAGCAGCAAAAGTGCGGTCATTTTTGCGAGAGAAAAAGGCAAAAGCCACTAACCAAAGACTTAATGTGAAAAGCCAAAATAAAATGGAGCCTTCATGTCCGCCCCAGGTGGCGGCGACTTTGAAAAATGTTGGTAATTGGGAATTAGAATGTGCTGCCACGTATTCCAATGTGAAATCATCTGTCGCAAAAGAGTAGGCGAGAATACCGATGGATACGCTTGTAAAAATACCGAAGCAATAGCTTAATCCCCAAGCTGTATTAGTGAGAGTGGGTTTATTTCGCCAAATACCAATTTGCGGCACGATGGAAAGTAAGAGCGCCGCAGTGGTGGCGAAGAGTAATGAGAGAAATCCGAATTCGGGGAGCATAGTATTCTTCAGTATTAATGGTTGTATTTGACAAAATAAGGTTAATTTTAAGCATGAAAAACATACGTAAAATTAACCGCACTTTAGTCTTTTAAATAAACAAAAGGCGTATTGTATACGCCTTTTGATTAAATAAGAAGTTTATCCTTACGCAACGGTAAGTTGTCCTGCATACAAGATGAAGTAACGTAAGCAGAGAACCCCGATTAAGTCGAAGATTGACACAAGGATAATAAAGTTCTTGTTGTATTTTAAGTTGTCTTTTACGGCAAGGTTGGCAAGTAGTGGAATTAAGATACCAATTAAGAATACCCCAATCCAGAAGACTGCACCCCAGAAGCCGGAAAGTGCATTGTGTAATGCAACCACTTTCTGACCGCCACCAAAGTGTAGACCAACAAAGAAGCAGATTAATAAACCAAGTTCAGTTACCATAATTGGCACTTCAAATTTGTGAATGAAGTGTGATTCATGGCTATCACCTTTTAATTTACCTGCGATAAGGATAAATAAGAAGGTTGCAGCGATACCTGAAGAGGTACCTGAAGCTAAGAATAACGCTGGTAGAACAGGGTTATTTAACATTGGGTAACTGATCAATGCTGATAGTAAGAAACCGGTATAAGCTCCTAGCACAGCGGCTAAGATGAAGAGAATGACTTCTACAGGACCAGTTAAACGTTCTAATACATTGATAATTTTACCGACAAAGCCAAGTTTTGGCATGAAACGTTGGATGAACGCCATGATATCTTCTTTGAAGATAACTGCACACCAACATACCAAGAACAGCATATAAACTTGGAATAACATTACCCCCATAGACATTACAGAGTTGAATTGATAGTTAAACATCAATTTCCAGAATGTCCAAGGACGTGCCAAGTGGAAAATTAACAGGGTTAAACCAATTAATGTTGGCACAGAACCTAAAACGGCGGCTGCTCGGATAATCCAGTTTTTGCTTGGATTTTCTAATTTGTTACTACGTTTATAAGCAATCGCTAATTGTACCGCACCGGAAGAAATACCAAGTAAGAACAAATAGATAGCGATTGTTGAATCCCACACCAAATTAGGTGTGTGAAACGGAACAGGATAATCTAATGTCATCTTCTTGGCTCCCCGTGTTGGAATGGAATATGGTAGAGATTTGGTTGAGTACCTAATTCCACTTTCGTGCGATAAACCGGTTTTTCTTTCACTTTGCGGGACACTTCGCTGCTTGGGTCATTCATATCACCAAAGGTTAATGCTTTGGTTGGACAAGCTTCTACACAAGCAGGTTGTTTGCCTGCTGCTAAGTTTGTATCGCGACAGAAGTTACATTTATCCGCAGTACGGTGTACTGGGTGAATGAAACGTACGCGGTAAGGACAAACTGCAACACAGTATTGGCAACCTACACAAAGATCTTTATGCACATCGACGATACCTGTTTCAGGATCAATAAATGATGCACCGGTTGGACAAACTGCCACGCAAGGGGCGTTTGTACAGTGTTGGCAAGATTGACGGAAAAACTCGTATTCTTGATTTGGGAATTCGCCGTAAGGTTCACTACGGAGAATTTCCAAACGTGAAACGCCTTCAGGAACGTGGTTTGTTTCACGACAAGCATCCATACAAGCGGTACAGCCGATACAAGCTGTTTCGTCGTGTACCATTGCATAGCGTTTCGGTTTATCCGCCTTTTCCTCTTTCGCTAAAGAGGTAACTGATGTCCCCGTCATAAGGATTAATGCCCCCATGCCGGAAACAAAGTTTCGGCGTGAACAAGCTGTCATTATTTATCCTTTTGCTCGGTTGATTGCGTTTGTGATTGTGTGTCTTTTGCCGCTTTGCGTTTTTGTTGTTCGCCGTGGCAATCTACACAAAGTTTCACACGATTTTTCGGTTGAATACCTTTCATCGCATCATCTTTCGGGTGTAATGTGTGGCAGCTTGCACAAGGCAATTTCATTGCGTGAACATCGTGCGCCCAAAGTTTTTCACGAAGTTTTGCAGGTTGGTGACAAGCAAAACAAACTTGGTTTTGTTCTTGCGCGGTATACATTGGTTTTTTATCACCAAAGATATCGCCATCAAAACGCATCACATCTTTTGCACCACGACGGTGATCTTCCGAAATATTACCGTGACAGTTTACACAGTTAATCGGTTTACCTGTGTTAGGGCTTTTTTGATTTAAGTGTGCGCCGTGGAATTTACCAAAGTGTAATTCACCACCAGATTGATCTAAAGTTTGGTTTTTATCAACTTGGTCAAATTTGTGACATTTCGCACAATATTGGTTTGGATCACGTTGGTTATCCAATTGTGGCTCATAAGTGAGTTGAGAGGCAGGTGTTTTAGCCATCTCTTCCGCACTTGCAGCCATTGGCATTGCCGCAAGCATTGCAAGCAATGCGAGGGATTTTGCCGATTTGCTGATTAAAGAAGTTAAATTCATTCTGATTACCTCAAATATATGGTTAAAAATGACCGCACTTCGACACTTTAGTTACAAAGTGCGGTTCTTTTTTTATTGTTTTGTTGCGGTATCTTCAGCTAATTTGCCATTGGCTTTCGCTTCTTTTACCCATTGAGGTACAACAGTTTCTAAGAATTCTTTTTTCGCTTGACGTTCTTTCTCGATATCAATACCCATTACTTTCCATGCTTTATCAGCTGTAGAAATATCTGGTACTTCAACCGGAGTTTTCACGCCATGTTTAGTTAAGATTGCTGCAAGTTTAGCACGTGCATCCGCAGCTTTGTCGATACCAGAACCTAATACGCGAAGCATTACATCAGGTGCGTGCATGTGACCACCGTGACTTGCTGCTGCGTAGTCCCAACGCCATTGAGCGTGACGGATATCCATTAAAGCAGGTTCCATTTCTTCTTTAGTTGCACCTGCATCCCATGCCGCTTTCGCTTCAAAGTGAGCACGAACAACTTGATCTTCTAAACGACCCATTACATCTTTCACTTCTTTTTTACGTGAAGCAACGATGTCTTTAAGTTTTTCTTTGCTTTGATCGTGACAGTTTGCACATGTGGTATCAAATGCATCGAATGGGTTTTGGATTTGGTGGTCGGTGTAAACTTTACCGTCTTTACCTTGTACTTTAGGCATGTGACAGTCGATACAAGTTACGCCGTTTTTACCGTGCATACCTAAAGACCAAATTTCAAAGTCAGGGTGTTGCGCTTTTAACATTGGTGCTTTAGAAAGAGAGTGAGTCCAGTCACTGAAGCCGATATCATCATAGTATTTTTCGATGTCATCAACAGTTTGACCGTTATCCCAAGGGAAGGTTACTTGTTTTAAGTCGCCCGCGAAGTAGTATTCAACATGACAGTTTGCACAGATTTCAGCACGTTTTTCAGTGCGAGCAGCTGTGTTAAAGCTTAAGTTAGCTTGTTCTTTACCTTCAGCTTTTGCTTTTGCTTGAAGTGCATTATTTAAGTGATCTAATGCACGAAGAACGTGTGGACGAGCAATACGTAATGCAGGTTTGCCTTCAGCAAAGTCTTTAGAGGTCGTATCGTGACAGTCAGCACAACCGATCGAGTTGACAATTTCTGGTCCACCTTTAGCCCATTTGGCACCAAAGTAACCATCTTCACCCCATTCTGCAATTAAACGAGGAACGTCTGGACCTTTACAAGTCCAACATGCCATTGGTTGAGGGCCATCATTTGCATTTTTGGGCGCACCAGTACGTAAAATATTACGTACATCTTCTACTGCATAAACGTGACCACGAGGTGCGTTATATTCTTTTGCGAAAGAATAGCCCCCCCATAACACGATTAAACGAGGATCTTGTTCATTAGCATAGATGATTTTGTCGCCTTTTTCAGTCGCTTTCCACGAATTGAATTGGCTAGGATATTTTTCAGCAAATTTTTCATTTACTGCGTCGATTTTTAAATTAGGGTTTGGTGCTTCCACAGGTTGGTCAACAGGCTTATATACCATTTCAGCCATCGCTGAGTTATATACACCTAAAGCTGCGAAAGAAGTCGCCAGAATAAGGCTTTTTCTCAATGCGTTCACGATAATCACTCCATTAGGAAAGAATAAAAAAACAATTTTAAATGCGAACAATTCCTATTAAGCTTTTGAATTCACTCATAAAAATAG
>CAKVVS010000058.1:4917-7345 GCA_934834395.1 Parahaemophilus parainfluenzae
TTTAAAATCAAAATACTCATAAATGGGTATGTTGAGTACTGTGGAAGTGGTAGATGAAGATATCCGGAAAGAGGAAAAAGTGCGGTCGATTTTCATCGTGTTTTTTACTTGTTTGAGAGAGATTAAATCCTTGTGATTAGTCACTCTAGATGGCTTTTTCTAATACCATTGTTACGCAAACGTTAAAATGTAAATTTTTTGTAAAAAAAACAGTGTAAAAAGCAAACAATTCCTTGATCTTATGCTTAGTATTTACTTGCTTAGTTTGCATTATTTTAGCTTCGCAACAACTTATTGGCCTATTTGTTTGGGAGAACCTTTTTATGAACAAAGTATTTAAGATTATTTGGAACAAAACGACACAATCTTTTGTCGTCACATCAGAATTAGCAAAAGGAGCCGTAAAAGCTTCTTCAAACTCCGAACAACGTGTAACAAGCGAAACACGTTTATCTTCTCTTTTCAAACTTTCAGCATTTGCACTTTCTTTATCTGCAGTGATGATGCCGGCGCAAGCGCAAGTGATTGTGGGGGATGGAAGCAATGCGCCTACAAATGTACATCCTTTTAGTATTGCGGTTGGGAACAGTGCCACATCAGCAAGCGGTGGAAGTACTACCGCTATTGGTTATGGCGTAAATGGTCGTTATGACAATAGTGTGCTGATTGGTGATGGCACAGGAAATTATGGTGGAACAACGGGTAGTCGTAATATTCTCATCGGTCAAAATGCTCAAGTTGGCGATAGCACTTCTGTTGTACGAGTAAACCAGTCTATTGCTATTGGAGCTGGCATTAGAGCTGATAAAGCGGCTACATTTGGTGGTAATTCTATTACTGAGGGTGCATGGGCTCGAGGAGATCAATCAATTGCGATTGGCGGTAATGTTATTTCTTATGGTAATGCATCGGTTGCGATTGGTGGGGATGATACTGATTCCGCAGCGGCTACACAAACGACTTATATCAATACTAATGGCCAAGATAAAACGGGAACGGTTCAACAAGCATTTAAAGATTTAACTGGAGGGGAGCTTCAAAGTCCCCGTTGGATGAATACGATTGCTGGAGAGGCTGCTGTATCATTAGGAACAAAAACAAAATCTGGGGATCTTTCATTAGCATTAGGTTCATTGGCTGCAGCTCAAAAAACGAATGCTGTCGCTGTTGGTACTGGGGCTAATGCATCGTTTGCAAACTCAGTAGCGATTGGTGGCGGTTCCGCAACGGATAAAGCAGGGGTTGCCTATACTACTCGTACTATTTTAGGGACAACTTATACTTGGGCTGGTGGTGCTGATACTATCGCGGGGGACGTTGTTTCCATTGGTAAAAAAGGCTATGAACGTCAACTTATTAACTTATCACCAGGTGATATTTCCGCAAATTCAACTGATGCAATCAATGGTTCTCAGCTTTATGCAGCGATGGCTGAAATTGAAAAAATCCGTTATTTCTCGGTTAAATCCAATGTAACGGGCAACCAGAATAATACGGGGGCCTCAGGTGTTGACTCTATTGCGATTGGTCCAAATGCGAGTACTTCACCAATATCTGCAGGCTCTATTACGATGGGCTTAAATGCGAGAAGTCTTAATGAGAAAAACATTGCTATTGGGGTAGATGCATATTCAAGTGCTGCTGGCGGTGTTTCATTAGGTAATGGTGCTCAAACTACAAATAATAATTCTACGGCAATAGGTTCTTCTGCAAAAGCGAAAGAAGCTAATGCAACAGCTGTGGGGATGAATGCAACTGCATTAGGTAATCAATCTACGGCGATTGGTTCCAATGCTAATGTAGCTGATGGAGCAAGAGAATCAGTTGCTATCGGTAATAATGCGAGTACAGCAAAAAGTTATAGTTTTGCAGCGGGTCCAAATGCAAAAACAGCAGAGCAATTAAGCGTTGCAATTGGTTTTAATGCCAATGCAACAGGCCTTCATGCTGTAGCTATTGGACCTAATGCAACAACAGGGATAAATGCTTGGAGTACCATTGCAATTGGTAATAATGCTAATGCAACATTAAGACACGGTGTGGCAATTGGTGATAATGCGACTACAAAGGGTGATTTAGCTATAGCTATGGGTACAAATAGTACATCACAATACCAATCTGTCTCATTAGGTGCTGAATCTGCTGCGAATGGTGGTAGCTCGATTGCTTTAGGTGCATCATCTAACGCAACTGTGGGGGGCTCTGTTGCATTAGGTAACAGCACTGTAGCTGGTTCAAATATGTTTGATGCTACATCTTCAGGGGCAACATTTAAAAATGATGCGGGTGTTAATACGACAGTTTCATTTGCTGCAAATTCTTCAGCAATTGGCGGTGCAGTTTCTGTTGGTAAAGCAGGCAATGAGCGCCAAATCCAGAATGTTGCGGCGGGTCGTCTTTCTGCTACTTCAACAGATGCTATTAACGG
>CAKVVS010000059.1:0-6905 GCA_934834395.1 Parahaemophilus parainfluenzae
CAATTCCACTTCTTGTTGATCTTTATCCTGTAAAGCTTTAGCACAATGCAGTCCAAAACCTCCAACACCACAAAAGAGATCCCAAAGTTTAGTAATCGGCAAATCTTGAACCCAATCTTGTGCCGTTGCATATAGCCCTTGTGCTACCAGTGGATTCGTTTGGAAGAAACCTTGAGGGCGAATAAATAGCGGAATACCGTTAAAGCTCTCTGATAAGGTGTGCTGGTCCGTCAAAAAGATTTCTTTCTCACCTTCTAAGATCGCCGCATGTTTAGGTTGGATATTCACACTCACCACTTCAAGTTGTGGTAATTTTTCCAATAAGCCTGCAAATTCACGTTGAATTAACGGCAATTTAGTTTCTGAACGCAATACAAAACGCAACATCAATTTTTTTGTATGTTGGCTTTCTGTGAGCAGAATATATTTGAGCTCACCTTTTTGCTTAGCCACGTTATAAGGGACTAAACCCGCGCGCCCAATAAAATCTTTTAGAATCGGGAATAGCTCTACAAAGCGTTGCGGATAAAGCGGGCAATCACATAAATCCACCGCACTTTGTGGATCATTCGGGTCTTGTAAAATACCTAGAACGGGACGTTCCACCGCGCCACTTACCACCATTTTCGCTTTATTACGAAAGGCAGACTCGGAGGAATAAAAAGGCGGATGCCAAATTAAATTATCACAATCTAATTTGGCAAGTTGTTGTTTTAGATGCTCTTCTTTCTTGGCGAGTTGCTGTTCATAAGGCATTTCAAGCCATTGACAAGAACGGCAATCGCCTTTTTGATAATGATGGCAATCAATCATTTAGAAGCAAGCCACTCTTGTTGAAGTGCGGTCAGTTTTTGATGATTTTCAATCCAACGCGAAGTTTTTGTGAGTTCTGACCAATCAAAGGATTTTTGTTTAAAGAGAGATTTCAAGCGAGCTTGGCGTGCTGCGAAATGCTCTGTTGTTTCCTCTAACTTCAGATTATCAAGCACTTGAATAACACCTTCACGTTCATTACAAAGCAATAATAAGTCACAACCAGCATTCAAGGCTTTTTCACTGCGAGCCACAAAATCCCCCATAAAGCCTGCGCCTTTCATGCCTAAATCATCAGAGAAAATCGCTCCTTGGAAGCCCAACTGTTTACGCAAAATCTCTTTTAACCAATAACTCGAACCGCTTGCTGGCTGGCTATCACATTGTGTATAAATCACGTGAGCCGGCATAATCGCATCAAGCTTACTCTGTTGAATTAATTGCTGGAATGGCAAAATATCATGATTAAAAATCACTTCTTTTGCTCGCTCATCATAAGGGGTTTCAAGATGAGAATCGGCTAAAACATGGCCGTGTCCTGGGAAATGTTTTCCTGTTGTTGCCATGCCTGCTTGGTGCATACCATCAATAAAAGCAGCCGCCAAATTGACCGCACTTTTTACATCACAGCCAAAACTACGATCGCCAATCGCACGACATTCATGCCCCAAATCCAACACAGGAGCAAAACTCAAATCAATATCTAACGCCACCATTTCAGCCGCCATTTGCCAGCCCGCTTCTTTTGCTATTTGCTGTTGCTGAGTTGAGTCCTCAACTAACGCCGCAAAAGCCTGCATCGCAGGGAGCTGAGTGAAACCTTCACGGAAACGTTGCACTCTCCCACCTTCTTGATCGACTGTGATCAATAAAGGCTTTTTCACTCGTTGACGAATAGATTTAATTAGCGCTTGAACTTGCTGACGATCATAAAAATTGCGGGTAAATAAAATTAAACCAGCAACTAAAGGATGTTCCAGTAATTCAACTTCTTCTTGTTTGAGCTCATGACCTTCAAGGTCAATTAATAGTGTGGACATAAACTATTGTAAATAAAGACGATAATTAGTACTTTCTGTGCTTGGTTTTGGTAGTTCAAACACTTTCTTCTCTTGTGGTTGCAATAAAATATTGCCTGATTGGCTTTCTTGCTGATTCGGCCAAACTTGCGTTACACCTTGTATGTTATACCAATAAAGATGGTAAAGCACATTGAGTTGTTGCGTGGTTTTATTTTTTAAAGCTGCGGTATTATCAGACAAATCAACATCTAAAGCCGGTGCTAAATTTGCCGCCATATTTAAAATTGGCTTATTAGTTCCCACAATATTTGGTGCAGATGAACAAGCCGTTAAAAATAATACCGTTGCTGTAATTAGGATCTTTTTCATTATTTCGCCAACATTCTACCTAAAGGTTCACCACCAACAAGATGCATATGGATATGGAATACTTCTTGTCCACCGTGTTTATTACAGTTCACGATTAAACGATAACCGTCTTCGGCAATACCTTCTTCTTTAGCGATTTTAGCCGCGACCGTAAATAAGCGACCTAAGGTGACTTCATCTTGTTCTGTCACATCATTAACCGTTGGAATCACTTTATTTGGGATAATCAAAATATGGGTTTTCGCTTGTGGTGAAATATCACGGAATGCGGTCACTAATTCATCTTGATAAACAATATTGGCAGGAATTTCTTTGCGAATAATTTTGCTGAAAATGGTTTCTTGAGCCATAGTCTTCTCCTTATTTTATATAAAAAAGTGCGGTCAAAATTTACCGCACTTTGCTTTTATTTTCCATCAGAAATTGATGATGAATGACATTTCAATCGGCTTAGTGAGCCGCACCTTCTTCTGAATCATCTTGATTAATAAAGCTGGTATTAATCTCGATTTGTGCTTTTTCACGTAATGCTTGCATTAACTGTCCTTGCAATTCGCCTTGACGTGCACGAACAAGTTGAGTGCTAAATTTCGCTAATTCTTGCTCATTTAAAGTAGGTTCTTCTACACGTTCAAGGGCAACCACAACCACATCACCTTTGCTGTTACGAGCAACTTGATAAGCCGCTTTACCATCTTGTGGTTTGGCAATGGCAAATACACCTTCATAAAGCACTGGATCTTTATTATCCATTAATGTAAAGGTTTGTGGCTCCCCAAAACTAATACCTGCTGGTAATTTAGTTGGATCGGCAGATAGCGCTTTAACCGCTTGCTCTGCTTTTTCAGCTAATACTTTATCGGCTTTTTCACGTTTTAAGAATTGCTCAATCGTTGATTTTGCTTCATCAAGGCTTTGTAAACCTTCAGCTTTATGATCCACGACACGTACCACTACAAATTCATTTTCACCTACAGTTAATGGCTCAGAATTTGCACCACCGTTTGCAATATCAGATTCAAAAATAGCAGAAGTCACATTTGGGAAATTTAATGCCGCAGGGACATTGTTTTTACCAAAGTAATCCGTTTCTTCCACTTTCACACCTGCAGCATCCGCTACCGCAGCTAATGAATCACTGCTTTCGGCTGCTTTTTCACGAACGGCTTTTTCTACTGCTTGGAAACGGCTTTCTGCTAAGTTTTTACGCACAGTATCCGCGATTTGTTCTTTCACTTCTTCTAAAGTACGTTCTTTACGATCTTGCACTAAAATAATATGGTAAGCCCCATCCACATTAACCGGTGTGCTGTATTGACCAACATTTAACAATAATGCTGCATCTTCAAAGTTTTTCGGTAATTCGTTGTCTTTTACCCAACCTAATTCACCGCCTTGAGCACCAGAAAGTTTATCAATGGATTTTGTTTTTGCTAACTCAGCAAAATCAGCGCCTTTTTGCAGTTCTTGATAAACCGCATCCGCTTCTTTCTCAGTCGCTAATTGGATGTGTGCTAATTTTTGGCTAATGAATTGCGCTTTATTTTCTTGATAATATTGCGCAATTTGTGTTTCAGTGACGGGTTGTAACTTACCTAATTCATTTGCTGAGACGTGAATATATTGCACTTTCACTTGTTCAGGTTGAACAAGTGATTTCGCATTCGCATCGTAATACGCTTTAATTTCTTCGTCCGTTACTTTTTGTTTTGCAATTTCATCGGCTAATGGAAGAGTTGCAAGACGAGCGATACGTTTTTGGAAAAAGACTTGTGCGTTATCTTTCACTTGAGCCGGCACGACAAACTCACTGTCAGCCAAACCGTTTTGCATTTGTTCAAGTGTTAATGCATTACGTAAAATTGCCGCATAAGTATCGGATGTTAAACCATTTTGAGTCAATAATTGTTGATAACGCGCGTTATCAAATTTACCGTTAGATTGTAAGTTAGGATCGCTTACTATCGCACGTTTGATCATCTCATCACTTACTCCTAATTTTAATTCTTTCGCATATTGACGGATTAATTCTTGATCCACCAAACGTTGAATTAAATTTTGACGAAGTGTAGTCACAAATTCTACAGAGTCAGTTTTCGCTAAGAAACTTTCGCCTTCTTGTTGTGCTCGCGCTTCAAACTCTTGGTTATAACGATTTAAAAAATCTTGTTGAGAGATAGTTTCACCATTTACTTTTGCCGCAAAACTCTCGCTGCCGCCATACAAATAGCCTGACATCCCACCAATTAAAAATGAAACTGGAAGTAAAGCAAAGATCGCTTTCCCGATAAAGCTATGGGCGACGCCATGCATTTTTTCAATTAACATTCAATTATTACCCTTTTAAAAAGACAAAGTTCGTAAGATTATAATCTAAAAGGTGAAAATTCGCACTTAAAAAACACCATGTTCGTGTAGGATTTTCACAGCCATGACTAATAACACTAAACCGCCAAAAATCTCTGCTTTGCTTTTGAATTTTTTCCCTAAAAAATGACCGCTCTTTACACCAATAAAAGAGATGACAAAGGTTGTTAAACCTATGATGAAGACAGCCAATAAAATGTCCACGGAAAGAAAAGCAAAAGAGACACCGACGGCTAACTCATCAATACTCGTTGCCACACCAAGTGTTAGCAAATGTTTTAAACTAATCAATGAGGGAGCGGGTTCATCATCCGAGCTAAGTCCTTCTCGAATCATATTCACACCGATGAGAGCAAGCAAAATAAAGGCAATCCAATGATCCCAGTTTTGAATCATCTGACTAAATTGCAGTCCGACAACATAGCCTATTGCAGGCATGATGCCTTGGAATAACCCAAAACAGCATGCGATAGCTAATGCTTGTTTCCATCGAAAAGCGCGCATTGCCAAACCTTTAGAAATGGATACCGCAAACGCATCCATAGAAAGACCAAGAGCAATGACCCACAACATATGAAAAGTCATAAACTAGAGTTTATTTTCCAATACAGAAAGAACTGAAAATATTGCCGAGCAAATCATCCGAAGTAAATTGCCCTGTAATTTCACTCAGGTTAGCTTGTACTAAACGAAGTTCTTCAGCTAACAATTCCCCGGCATGAAACTCGGTTAATTGGACTAACCCAATTTGTAAATGTTCAGCCGCTTTTTCTAAGGCATCAAGATGACGACGGCGCGCTAAGAAACCACCTTCCATCCCTGTTTGGAATCCCATCGCCTGTTTTAAATGCTCACGCAACAAATCTACCCCCTGATGTGTTTGGGCGGATAAACAAACGGTCGTTGTGCCATTTTCTTCTTTTAGCCCAACTGCCTCGCCGCTTAAATCTACTTTATTGCGAACGATAGTCACCGGCATATTATTTGGCAATTTTGATAAAAATTCTGACCGCACTTTTTCAATATTTTGGCTATCAGGATCGCTACTGTCTAACATTAAAATGATGCGATCGGCTTGCTCAATCTCCGTCCAGGCACGCGAAATCCCGATACGTTCAACTTCATCTGTCGCTTCACGAAGCCCTGCGGTATCAATAATATGTAAAGGCATGCCATCAATATGAATATGCTCACGCAACACATCGCGCGTTGTTCCTGCAATATCTGTCACAATGGCTGCTTCTCTGCCCGCTAAAGCATTCAGTAAACTTGATTTACCTGCATTTGGACGACCAGCAATCACCACTTTCATCCCTTCACGCAAAATCGAGCCTTGTTTCGCTTCGCTACGGACTAAATCAAGCTCAGTGATAATTTCTCGTAATTTTGCTTCGATTTTACCGTCTGCCAAAAAGTCAATTTCTTCATCAGGGAAATCAATCGACGCTTCCACATAAGTACGAAGATAAATCACGGAATCCACTAACTGATTCACTTTATTAGAAAATTCACCTTGTAATGATTTTAATGCTGAACGAGCAGCTTGCTCCGAAGTGGCATCAATTAAATCCGCGATCGCTTCTGCTTGAGCTAAATCTAATTTATCGTTTAAAAAAGCTTGTTCCGAAAATTCACCTGGACGTGCAAGACGAACGCCATCAAGTTGTAAGATTCGTTTTAGCAACAAATCTAATACCACTTGTCCACCATGGCCTTGCAATTCCAATACATCTTCACCGGTAAAGGAATTCGGTGATTTAAAATAAAGCGCAATGCCTTGATCTAATACTGTGCCATTAGCATCTTTAAAAGGTAAATAATCTGCCATTCTTGGTTTAGGACATTTACCTAGTACCGCTTGTGCAACTTCAACCGCTTTCGGGCCGGATACACGCAAAATACCAATACCGCCACGTCCTGGCGCTGTCGCTTGTGCGACGATTGTTTCTTTCATAAAAACTCACTAAAAATTGACCGCACTTTTATCTGCGATAAAAAAATGAGAGGGCGCATTAATACGCCCATGTGATTATATATCAATCAATGATAGAAAAAAGGCATCTTTCGATGCCTTCTATTTGTTATTTTTTACGGGTATGTAACCCTTTTTTCTCTAAACCACGGTAGATCATTTGTTGTTGTACGATAGTGATTAAGTTAGACACTAACCAGTAAAGTACTAGACCTGCCGGGAACCAGAGGAAGAAGAACATGAAGATCAACGGCATAAAGTTCATCACTTTTTGTTGCATTGGATCTGCAACTGGTGTCGGTGACATTTTTTGTAACAAGAACATTGATCCGCCCATTAAGATTGGGAGAATGTAGTAAGGG
>CAKVVS010000059.1:6915-7330 GCA_934834395.1 Parahaemophilus parainfluenzae
TAGGAGACCGAGCTCGTTCTTTTTTTATAAATTTGGAGTATTTGCCCATTCTCTACCGAATTATAAACCTTTTTAGAAGTAAATCTTTCATTTCCATATTGATTAGATGAAATATAAATACTATATATCGATTTGTTTTCACGCTTATAAGTAACCTGGGCTATATAGTTTTCTTCTTGTCCAAAAATGGAAACATAGAACGTTAAGAAGGTGTTTGAAAGTAAGAAAAAGCAACAAAAAAAACAACCACACATAAAAATATACCCTAATACGGTTATGAATATGTGATAAAAAATATTTTCTTTGGGTTTCTTTTTATTGGAAGCTCTTTTAGGCTTTGTCTTCCTTTGTAAAAGGACATTTTCCACTTCCCAATAAATCACGACAAAAAAAAGAAGAATGCTTAATACAAGGG
>CAKVVS010000060.1:0-7303 GCA_934834395.1 Parahaemophilus parainfluenzae
GAATGGACCTAGAATTTGGCCTAAATGATCTAAATAAACATTACCTAAGTCGATCATTAAAATCGCAAGCACCGCTTGAATCCCTGCACGCAAGAAGGGACTAATATCAAAGCGGTCATCTAAGATACCAATTGCCAGTAGAACAAAAATACTGAATATATAAAGGTAAGGTAAACGAAGTTGATCCCACTCCATTAAATAATAGCAAAGGTTTCCCATGAAAAGAGAAACTCCGCCAATAAGTGGAATTGCACCTTGGTGACGTTTACGATAATTCGGCTTATCCACCAAGCCAATTTTATTGGCAATTGGTCGCATGACAATTAAGGTTAAAAATGCCCCTAAAAAAGTGACGAGAAGACTTAGCATAGTTTCATCCTAAAATTTTTTTGCAAAGGATAACACAAAGAAAAATCAGCACACAAAGATTTTTCTCAAATTCAGTTTTTTAGTACAATATGGCCACTTTTAATATAAGGATTAAAATCATGACAAAATCAACCGCACTTTTCTCTCGTGCACAAGAAGTTATTCCTGGTGGCGTAAACTCCCCTGTTCGAGCCTTTAAAGGCGTAGGTGGCACCCCTGTATTTATTCAAAAAGCCAAAGGCGCTTATATTTACGATACTGAAGGCAAGCAATATATTGATTATGTGGGCTCTTGGGGGCCAATGATTTTAGGTCACAACCACACTGCTATTTTAGATGCTGTATTAAAAGCAGCGGAGAATGGTTTAAGCTTTGGCGCGCCAACTCCCTCTGAAATTGATTTAGCGGAATTAGTCTGTGAAATTGTGCCATCTATTGAAATGGTTCGTATGGTGAGTTCAGGTACTGAAGCAACCATGACAGCCATTCGTCTTGCGCGTGGTTATACAAATAGAAGCAAAATTTTAAAATTTGAAGGTTGTTACCACGGTCATTCTGATTCACTTTTAGTAAAAGCAGGATCTGGTGCATTAACACTTGGTCAACCAAGCTCACCAGGTGTACCTGAAGATTTTGCAAAACACACTTTAACAGCAGAATATAACAATCTTGATTCTGTTAAAAAACTATTTGAAGAATTCCCTAACGATATCGCTTGTGTGATTATTGAACCTGTCGCAGGCAACATGAACTGTGTTCCACCAAAAGAAGGATTCTTACAAGGCATTCGTGAAATTTGTAATCAATATGGTGCACTTTTCATTATTGATGAAGTCATGACAGGTTTCCGTGTTTCACTTGCAGGTGCACAAGCTTATTATGGTGTCACACCAGATCTCACCACATTAGGTAAAGTCATTGGTGGCGGTATGCCAGTGGGTGCAGTGGGTGGTAAAAAAGTGATTATGCAACACCTTGCACCGACCGGTCCGGTTTACCAAGCGGGTACCCTTTCTGGTAACCCGATTGCAATGGCTGCAGGTTTAGCCTGTTTAACTGAATTGAAAAAAGCAGGTAACGAACAACACCTTGCAGAATTAACTACAAAACTTTGTGATGGCTTAAAAGCATTAGCTAAAAAACACAATGTGCCATTCGTGATCAATCATGTAGGCGGAATGTTTGGTCTTTTCTTCACTGACCAAAAACAAGTGACCTCTTATGCAGAAGTCATGAAATGTGATACCGAAAAATTCAAAGTGTTCTTCCACAAAATGCTCGATCAAGGCGTTTACCTTGCGCCTTCTGCTTTTGAAGCTGGCTTTATGTCTTTAGCTCATACAAATGAAGACATTGAAAAAACGCTTGCTGCCGCTGATATTGCATTTGCAGCAGTTGCTTAAAATATAAAAGTGCGGTTACATTTAACCGCACTTTTTTATTTCATACTATAAACGCCCATAGAGCACGTTTTCTAATAATCCCCTTTCCTCTTCGGTTAATGCAATTCCTTTTTCATTTGTCAGAATGAAGAAGTCTTCGGCTTTTTCTCCTACTGTTGTGATTTTTGCATTACAAATATTGAGTTTTAATTCAGTAAAAATTTGACTGATTTGAGCCAATAAACCGGGTTTATCTAAAGCCACCACTTCTAATTCGGTATGTTCTTTTTTAGTTTCTTTCAAAAAACGTACATCTGTTTTTACGGTGAAATGTTGCAACTGTCGATTATTTGCAAAAGACATGGATGGCAATTTTTCGCCTAATAAAACAGAGGTTAATACCGTCTCTAATTCTCGGCGACGTTCTGAACGAACCAATTCACCATTTAATTCTGTGATGATAAAGCTGTCGAATACATACCCATCATCCGATGTTAAAATTTGGGCATCATGAATGCTGAATTTTTTTGCACCAATGGTTGAAACCACTTTATTAAATAAGTTGGCTTGATCAGGGCAATAAACGAAGATCTCAGTTCCACCGCTAGAAAAACGATTACTAATTTTAACCAGTACTTCACCATCAAATTCAGTTAATAACTCGGTATGCCACGCAATTTGTTTTGGGCTATTTCGTAAAAAATAATCATCAGGACAGCGTTGCCAGAGTGCTAAGATTTTTTCTTCCGATAATTCTGGTTGATCTTCGGATAAAATTGCCAGCGCCAATTGGCGGTTTTCAAGGATCTTTTCTTTATTATCTAATAATAAATTCATCCCTTGTCGGAATTGTTGCGACGTATAATCATAAAGTGAGGCAAACAAAGAACGTTTCCAGCTATTCCACAAGGTACTGTTTGTTGCACAAATATCGGCAACCGTCAAACAAGTAAGATAATCTAAACGCACATGATTTTGTACACTTTCTGCAAAGCTCATCACAACTTCCGGATCATGAATATCTCGACGCTGTGCAGTGATTGACATGAGCAAATGCTCTCTCACTAGCCAAGCCATCGTTTCAATTTCTCGACGATCAAAGCCATGCAAACGAGCAAATTCAGCTATATCTTCAGCCCCTAACTCTGCATGATCTCCTCCTCGGCCTTTCGCTATATCATGGAAAAGTGCGGCAACATAAAGCAAAGTGCGGTCAGAAATTTGACCAAATATTTGATGGCAAATGGGATGAGATTCTGCTTCGTCTTCAGCTAAGAAACTTTCCAACTTCAACATCACTCGCAAGGTATGCTCATCCACAGTGTAAATATGGAAGAGATCAAATTGCATCAAGCCTTCAATTCCCTGCCATTGTGGCAAATAAGCCGTTAACACACCATATTGGTGCATTGGAAGGAATGCTCGCTGAATCGCTTTCGGTTGATTAAATAACCGAATAAACTTCTCCCTTGCTTCAGGAATATCACATAATTTCTGCGTCAAACTTTCCAACACAATCTGAAGTTGGCGTAATGTTGAGGAATGAATTTCGGCTTGTTCATGCTGCGTAAGATAGAAAAAAAGATCCAAAATACGATCCGGTGAACGTAAAAACACGTCTTCCTTACGTAAACACAAACTTTGATTTACTAATTCAAAATTCTTATCCAAAGGATGAATAGAGAGCTCGCCATCTGTTGATAAAAAATGCTCTTTATAGTGCTTAATCAGGATATCGGTCAAACGAGAAATCGTGCGTAAAGCTTGGAAAAAACGTTTCATCATTTTTTCGACACCATGATTTCCCTCGCCTTCAAAACCAAGCATCTCGCTCACTTTAATTTGACGATCAAACAGCAGTCGGTTGTCATAACGTTTTAAAATCAAGTGCAAAGCGAACCGCACTTTGAATAAAAATTCTTGGCTGTCTAATAATTGTTGATGTTCTGATGGGTAAATAAAACCGCTTTCCAAAATGCCATCAAGTGTCATTTCTCCTGTGTGGCGTAAGGCGATCCAATATAAAAGGTGAAGATCCCGCAAACCACCTGGGCTGTATTTTAAATCAGGCTCTAAATTGTAACTGGTGTTGTGATAACGCTGATAACGTTCAATTTGTTCTTGTACTTTGGCATCAAAGAATGATTTTACCGCCCAAAAATCTGGCTTTTTCAGTATTTCCTCTAAAGCATTGAAAAGGGATATATCTCCCGATAAATAACGTGACTCAAGTAAATTGGTGGCAATAGTAATGTCTTGTTTACCTTCCTTTTCACATTCTTCTAAAGAACGAACACTGTGCCCTACGTCAAATCCACAATCCCACAAGAACTGCACAAATTGAGCAATTTTTTCTTCCGTTTCAGACTCTCTTTCTTCTTTTGAAAGAATAAGAACATCTAGGTCAGATAAAGGAAAGATTTCTTGTCTGCCATAACCACCTACTGCAATTAAGGTGAGATTAGCTTTATCTAATTCAAATTGCTGCCAAAGCTGTTTTAACAAATCATCACAAAACTGAGTACGGTTAGCAATCAGCTCAAAAACGGAATAATCAGTAAAGTGCTTACGTTCAAATTCCTTCAAATTTTCACGCTGAATTTTTACCGCACTTGGCGTGAGTGGAGAGTCGAAATGATAAGGAAAAAGCATAGGTATTCCACAAACAAAACAATTATAAAAAAAGCCCACTATCGTAGGCTTTTAGCTGAACTTAAAGATTATTCATCATACGTTGAATTCGACCTTCCGCAATTTCTTCATCGCGGATAGTCATCACTTCACAACCGGTTTCTGTCACGACAATTTGGTGTTCATATTGTGCAGAATGGCTACGGTCTTTGGTTTTTACCGTCCAACCATCACCCATAATGCGCACTTCTTTTTTACCCGCATTAATCATTGGTTCAATGGTGAAGACCATCCCCGGTTTTAAAATCACGCCACCATCATCCGCATAATAGTGTAATACTTGTGGTTCACAGTGGAATTCAGTTCCCACGCCGTGGCCACAGTACTCACGCACTACGCTAAACCCTTGGCTTTCAGTATATTTTTGTACCGCTTTACCAATTTCATTTAAACGAATACCCGGCTTAACCGTGCGTAATCCCACATAAAGCGCTTCTTGTGCCGCTTCAACTAATTTTTGGCTACGAATATTGGTTTCACCCACGACATACATCTTCGAATTATCACCGAAATAACCGTCTTTTATTACAGTCACATCAATATTGACAATATCACCACGTTTTAATTTTTTATCGTCGCTTGGAATACCATGGCAAACCACTTCATTTATAGAAATACAGGTTGCTTTCGGGAAACCATGATAATTTAAGCACGCAGGAATCACTTTTTGTACATTCACCATATAATCGTGACAAATACGATCCAATTCACCTGTGGTCACCCCTTCTTTGACATAAGGTTCGATCATGACCAAAACATCGGACGCTAATTTACACGCTTCACGTAACTTAACAAGTTCTTCTTCAGTTCTTAATGGAATGCCCATTATTTCTCCTTATTTAATTCTGATTTATTCGCATATAATAGCACTAATTCCGTGAAAAATCTTGAATGAATTAACAGGTTATTAGATAATACAAGGATTATTTTTAGGAAAGTGGGGATAGAGATATGTCAGATTTAGATATGGCCGTACCGCTAACTTTTACTGATGCGGCAGCCAATAAAGTAAAAAGTTTAATTAGCGAAGAAGAAAACAACGAACTAAAATTACGCGTTTATATTACTGGTGGCGGTTGCAGCGGTTTCCAATACGGTTTCACCTTTGACGATAAAGTCAATGAAGGTGACCTAACCATTGAAAAAGCAGGTGTGCAATTAGTGATTGACCCAATGAGTTTACAATACTTAATTGGCGGCACCGTGGATTACACTGAAGGCTTGGAAGGTTCTCGTTTTGTGGTGAACAATCCAAATGCAACCAGTACCTGTGGTTGCGGTTCGTCATTCAGCATCTAATATGGATTTTCAATTTACCCATTATCTAGGCAATGTGCATGCCAAATGTTCGATGGAACACATTGCTCTAGCCAATTGGTTTAATTCAGAAGTGCGGTCAAATCCTCAAGCGTTTTTGACCGCACTTTCTGCCTGTGAGCAGATTAAAAATAATGATGAAGTCACGCTGATTGGTTCCGAATACACGCTTTTTATCAATACAGATGAAGTGATGATTCGCGCCAATAACCTTGCAATTGAAACAGATGAAATTTTAGAAGACGACTTCCATTATTATGATGAAGAAAGTATCGCCTTCTGCGGAACAACAGACTTCATTCACTTTCTTAATGCCTATTTTGAATTTATTGCTTAACCTCATTCTCTGAAGCTAACTATTATGTCGGAAACGGAAAACACCTCATCAGAACAACAAGAAACACAAGCGCCAGATAAGCGCCGTTCTTGTAAAATCTTTTTAGCCAAAGCAGCCTTTACTTTAGGGACGCTTGCCGTATTTTATGGTGGCTATTTAGACTGGCAAATTCGCTCAAAAATGGATGGTCAGATTTGGCGTTTACCGGCTGAAGTGTATAGTCGCTTAGAAAGCGTAAAACTGTCTGATAACCTTTCTTTTGACGAAGTGATTCAAATCTTATTGGATAACGAATACCGTCAAACTACTATGATTGCAGCACCAGGCGATTTTAAACTCGAAGAGGATACCATCGTATTACTTCGTCGTGCCTTCCCTTATCCTGATAAGCCTGAACCACAACGCGTGCTGCGTCTGCGTTTTACCGATAACAAACTTTCTCGCATTGAAGATTTAGTCAACGTAAAAGCGCTTGATGAATTCCGACTTGCGCCTAAATTAATTGCAATGTTGGAATCAGATAATGAAGATCGTTTAGCGATTCCATTACAGCACTACCCTCGTTTACTGATTGATGCCTTATTACTCACAGAGGATCGCCGTTTTTATGAGCATAACGGGATTAATCCTGTGGGTATTGTGCGAGCAATGATTGCCAATATTAAAGCCGGTCAAACAGTTCAAGGCGGCAGTACACTCACTCAGCAATTAGTTAAAAACTTGTTCTTATCCAGTGAACGTTCTATTACCCGTAAAGCCAATGAAGCGTTGATGTCATTAGTATTAGATTGGCGATATGATAAAAACCGTATTTTAGAAACCTATCTGAACGAGATTTACCTTGGTCAAAATGGTGATATCCAAATTCACGGTTTTGCATTGGCGAGCCAATTCTATTTTGGTCGTTCTATCCGTGAAATTAGCCTAGATCAGATTGCCCTTTTAGTTGGCATGGTGAAAGGGCCATCCCTTTATAATCCATGGCGAAATCCACAATATGCACTCGATCGTCGAAATGTGGTGTTAAAACTGATGCTTGATCACCAAATGATTGGGGATGAGTTGTATGAGATGTTGAGTAAACGTCCATTAGGCGTGCAAGCTAAAGGTCAAATTTCTCGTAAATACCCTGCTTTCATTCAAACATTGCAAGCCGATCTTCGCCGTCAATTAGGGGAAAATAAAACCTCTGCGCTACTTGGTGCAC
>CAKVVS010000061.1:0-7303 GCA_934834395.1 Parahaemophilus parainfluenzae
GTCGCGATACACATCAATAATATCATCTGTAAATTCGATTGGGTGGCTGGTGGTAAAACGTAAACGGTCGATACCATCAATAGACGCCACTAAACGCAATAATTCCGCAAATGTACAGATACCGCCATCAAATGTTGGGCCACGATACGCATTTACGTTTTGGCCTAATAAATTGATTTCACGTACACCTTGATCAGCCAACTGCGCAATTTCAAATAATACATCATCAACAGGACGGCTCACTTCTTCACCACGGGTATAAGGCACCACGCAGTAAGTACAATATTTATTACAGCCTTCCATAATAGACACAAATGCGGTCGGGCCTTCTGCGCGAGGTTCTGGTAAACGGTCAAATTTCTCAATCTCAGGGAAACTCACATCCACCACCGAACTTTTACCGCCACGAATTTGATTAATCATTTCTGGTAAGCGATGTAAAGTTTGCGGACCAAATACGATATCCACGTAAGGTGCACGATGACGAATATGTTCACCTTCTTGTGAAGCCACACAACCGCCCACACCAATCACTAAGTTTGGATTTTGTTTTTTTAATTCTTTCCAACGACCTAACTGATGGAACACTTTTTCTTGTGCTTTTTCACGGATAGAACAGGTGTTAAGAAGTAACACATCTGCTTCTTCTGGAATATCAGTTAATTCCAAACCATGTGTATTTAAGAGAAGATCGGCCATTTTTGATGAATCATACTCATTCATCTGACAGCCCCATGTTTTAATATGTAATTTTTGCGTCATATTGCTTAAAAAATAAAGATTAGTAAAAAGATAAAATCGGTCGGCTATTGTACAGATTTGTGGGAATTCTGGCTAGTGTAAAATGGACTTTTACCCATTTCGGTATAGAAAAAGTGCGGTTAAAATCACCTGAATTTTAACCGCACTTTGTTTAGTATCCTTCTTCCTCCATATTCGGTAGGAATATTTTTTGTTTGATTCGTTTCACTCTCGTTTCAATTCGTCCATCTGGATGTAGCTCAATTTCACGCCAACCTGGTTGTAAGGTATCTAAAGCAAAATGGTTGCTGTCCGGCTTAAATTGAATACAAGTCGCCGGTGTTGCCATGGTTTGATAACCTTGCCAATAGCCATCGACTTCTTGATGAATATGCCCGTATAAAATCCCTTTTACATTGTTGAATTGAGCAAGAACCACTGAAAATTCATGAGCATTACGTAAATTATGCTGATCAAGCCATGCTGAATTTGTTGGCAATAAATGGTGGTGTAATACAACCAAGCTATGACGTGCTGGATTTTCAGCTAATTTTGTTTTTAACCAATCTAACTGATAAGGGCTCAATTCGCCATGAGGCACACCGAAAACTTGGCTATCTAACAAAATTACCTGCCAATGTTTACCTAAAAGTAAATGTTTTGACGCATTAATAGGCGATTGGCTTAAATGCTCTGCCATTTTAGGTTGGAAATCATGGTTACCCGGAAGCCAAAATACCCATTTATTTAACGGTTTAACCATTTCAACAAATCGCAGATAGCCTTCGTCGCTACTATCTTGTACCAAATCCCCTGTTGCAAGCACAACATCGTACTCAAAAGACTCTAACTGAATTTCTTTTAACACCTGAGAAAAACTTTCGTGCGTGTTGATACCTAATAAGTCTTTGCTTGTATCTTTAAACAAATGAGGATCGGTAATTTGTAATAATTTAACAATTTCACTTGCAGGTTCGTATTCAAATCTATTGTTCATGGGACTCCTATTGCCAGCGTTGCTGCAATTGGGCGTAATTTAATTGAAGCCATTGCAAGCCCATTACTGCAATGCCATTATCAATTTTGCCATCACACATCCATTGATAGGCTTGCTCACGTTTCACCACATGAACACGAATGTCTTCATTCTCTTCAGCTAAACCATGAAGTCCCTTAGCTTGCGAGCTATCAACTCGACCGACAAACAAATGAATACGTTCGACGACACCACCCGGGCTATCCCACACGCTTAAACAATGTGTGAGATCTTGAACGGATACGCCTGCTTCCTCTTCACTTTCACGCAAAGCGACTTCTTCAGGTTGTTCACCCTCTTCTACCATGCCGGCGATCAATTCTAATAACCAAGGAGAACGAACAGAAGCAGATTGATATGCACCAATGCGTACTTGCTCAACTAAAACCACTGCATCTTCTTCCGGATCGTAAGCAATCACGGCAGAGGCTGCACCTTTGACCAACAACTCCCTTGTCACGACACCACTTTCTCCACCGGCAAAAAGCTTATGTTTAAACTGTACTTTCTTAAGTGTAAAAAAACCTTTATAAACAGTTTCTTCATTAAGAACTTCTATATCATGCTGACTAAACTGTTGAATTTCTGACATCATTACTCTCCTAGTATCGAGGTCGCATAATACTCCCATAAAAAAATAAAAAAAACTGAACCCTCTATTTTTTTGTCGAAACTTTGAAGCCGGTCACAAAAAAAAGAAAACCTATGATGATTTCTTATTCATCATAGGTTTACATTAAGAATCTATTGAATTAACAAACGCGGCTGGTAATTACCCCATCAGCCACTTTCGTTTTAATGGTGTCGCCTGTTTTGACTTGTTTCACACTCACAATGGCATGTCCTTTGGCATCTTCTGCGATGGAATACCCTCGTGCTAATACTTTTAATGGGCTTAATCCATCTAACTTACCACACAATGTTGCTAATTTATTTTGACGTTCCGTGACTTGACGATTCGCCCCTAAGTTTAACCGCACTTGTAACTGGGCTAAATATTGAGATTGTTTTTGCAAGCGATAAGGCAACGGATTTTGTTTTAAGCGCGCTGAAAGTGCGGTCAATTTTTGTTGCGTTTTATCCATTTGGCGTTGCATTGCCAAAACTAAACGATGATGTAATTGTTCTGTTCTGGCTTTCTGCATCAATAATTGATTTTGCGGATGTTGATTTTGCAGACGTAAACGTAACTGTTGTAAACGTTGTTGTTGATGACTAAAAATACGATCTAACGCCATCTCCAAACGCTGTTGTTTATAGGCTAACTGTTGAAGTAATTCCTGCTGATTGCGACTCACTAACTCTGCCGCTGCAGACGGCGTCGGCGCTCGTAAATCAGCTACAAAATCTGCAATGGTAACATCCGTTTCATGACCGACTGCACTGATAATCGGTAAATTAGAACGGAAAATCGCACGTGCCACTTCTTCTTCATTAAAGCACCAAAGATCTTCTAAGGAACCACCACCTCGACCGACGATCAATACATCCACTTCTTGACGAGCATTAGCGAGTTCAATCATTTGGACGATTTCAGCCGTTGCTTCTTTGCCCTGCACTGCCGTTGGATAAATCACCACTTTTAAACTGGGATCTCGGCGAGCCAAAATATGCAGAATATCTTGCAACGCGGCACCAGTCGAAGAGGTAACAATGCCCACCGCTTTAGCAAAGTCCGGTAAGCTTTTCTTCAAGTTTTGAGCAAACAACCCTTCAGCCGCCAATTTCATTTTTAGTGCTTCAAATTGCTGTTGCAATAATCCTTCGCCAGCAGGGTGCATGGATTCAATAATCAGCTGATAATCACCACGAGGCTCATATAAACTGACATTTGCCCGCACCAAGACCTGCATACCATTTTGCGGACGAAATCCCACCCGCAAATTTTTCATGCGGAACATCGCTCCGCGAACTTGGGCATTTTCATCTTTCAGCGTTAAATACCAATGCCCCGACACAGGTTGGGTGAAATTAGAAATCTCCCCTGTAAGCCAAATCTGTGAAAAATTCCCTTCCAACATTTGGCGAGCGGCGCTGTTAAGCTGGGAAACGGAGTAAATGTTTTCAGACATTATTCAATCAACACCCAACCGTCATCTAGCCAGTTACAAATCGAATCAAGTAATAATTCCATTGTACTTGCAGGATCTTCTGTATCATTCACTAAATTATTTAAGAATGCCCAATCTAGCGCTTCACCATCGGAAAGACGTTTCAACACTTCCGTTTCAATAACATTCACTTCATCCAACCATTCGCCATTCGCATAAATGCGGAGCGGATTTTCGGTGTAAAGCAATTTGCAGTTATTGTCCTGCATTAATACACCTTGTTCCTCTTCTAAAATTGACCGCACTTCGTCAGGATCGGACATCTCATCCGATACTAACATTTCATAACGACGTGAACTCACTGTGCCTGCTACTGCTTGTTTGAATAATGTATCAAAGGCTTCAGATTCCGCCAATTTCGCTAAGAATTGTTTTTTCATTGCCTGGATATTTTCATCTGCCAACTTGCCCGTGCTCTGCTCTGCTTGCGTTAAACGTAACGGTAATTGGAATTCGCTTAAATTCAATTCAGGATCTTGATGACAAAACGCTTTATTCACGTTATCAAAAATGTCTGCTAAATTCGGGTAACGCAAACCAAAAGAAAAGGTCAAACAGTCATCTTCAGCCACACCATAATGCGACATGCGAGCAGGAATATAAAGAACATCACCTGGATTCATCACTTCATCAATGACCAATTCGCCCATATCATCAAAAATACGAATCGGCTGATTCGGTTTAAATTCCGTGGAAGAATCACACCATTTGCCTAACTGCCAACGACGATGACCATAGCCTTGTACCAAGAACACATCATATTCGTCATAATGCTTACCAACGGAACCGCCTTTAGGTGCGTAGGACACCATAATATCATCGCGTTGCCATTGTGGGATAAAGCCAAACCTATTCCAAAGCTGACCAAGTTCTGTGCTCCATTGTTCTAAATTTTGGACGAGCACCGACCATTTCTCGGGTACATCTGCAAAATCTTCTTCAGATAACGGACTGAAAAACACTTTCCAATTATCATCTGAAAAGGTTTTTACTAAACGTGCCGTCACATCTTCGCCTTGTGCTAATTCGATGATATCGTCAGGCTCAAATTGACCAACAATTTCAGGCAAGCCATTACGAATAATCAATGGTTTTTTCTGCCAATAATCACGCAGGAAAATTTCAGGGGTAATGCCCTCAGGCAGACAATATTGGTTGGAAAGTGCGGTCATTTTTTTACTCCTTTTCCTGTTTTTCTTGTTGGGCTTTTTCTTGTGCGGCTTTGGCTTGCTCTGCTGCACGTTTACGACGAATTTCTTTAGGATCCGCTAATAATGGACGGTAAATCTCAATACGATCACCATCTTTTAATTGATCCGTTAATTTTGCAGGACGGGAATAAATCCCGACTTTATTCTCGCGCAAATCAATCTCTGTAAACTGTTGTAAAATGCCTGATTGCAAAATAGCCGTTTGGATCATCGTGCCTTCATCCACTTTGAAGGATTTTAAATAATAACGATCAGGCAAGGCATAGGCGATTTCAATATTAATTTGGTTCATGTCTTATTCTGTCTTAATGAGTTTTCCGTTATTATAGCGGAAAAGTGCGGTCAATATTAACGATAAAATCAGGAGTTCATCATGAATTGGGTATTTTTTGCCATTGGTTCAGCCTTTTTCGCTGGGCTTACCGCTATTTTAGGAAAATTAGGGGTTGAAGGCATTAACAGCAATCTCGCGACCTTTATCCGCACAATTGTGGTGTTACTCGTTACAGCGGGTATCATTAGCGCACGTAACGAATGGCAACTGCCACAACATATTGCAGCAAAACCGTTTACCTTTTTAATTCTTTCTGGTGTTGCCACGGGTCTATCTTGGCTTTGCTATTATCGCGCATTGCAAATGGCACCCGCCTCTTGGGTTGCGCCCATTGATAAACTCAGTGTCGTGATTGCCATTATTTTAGGTGTGGTATTGTTAGGCGAACCTTTAAGTATGAAATTAGTTATGGGAAGTCTATTAATTCTCTCAGGCGTTTTAGTCTTAGCCTTATAGATTGAGAAATTAGCCCTTTTTCGCTACAATACGCCACTATTTTTATTCAAGCAGAAAACTATGTCTGAAATTAAACTCATCGTGGGGCTGGGAAACCCTGGCGATAAATATGCGGAAACCCGCCACAATGCAGGTGAATGGCTAATTGAGCGTTTGGCTCGTCGCTTTAATGTTTCGCTTAATGCAGAAAATAAATTCTTCGGTTATGTAGGAAAAACACTGATTAACGGCAAAGAAGTCCGTTTTTTAGTGCCAACGACGTTTATGAATTTAAGCGGAAAAGCAGTGGGTGCACTTGCTAATTTTTATCGCATCAAACCAGAAGAAATTTTAGTGCTACACGATGAATTAGACTTACCACCGGGCACAGTAAAATTAAAACAAGGTGGCGGACATGGCGGACACAATGGTTTAAAAGATATCGTAGCTCAGCTTGGTAACAGCAATAATTTCTATCGTTTACGCATTGGCATTGGCCATCCTGGACACCGTGATTTAGTTTCAGGTTTTGTGCTTAACAAACCCGCGCCTGCAGAAAGAGAAGCGCTCGATAAAGCTTTAGATGAAGCCACCGATTGCATTGAATTGCTTTTCAAAGAAGGCATGGTGAAAGCCACCAATCGCTTAAACAGTTTTAAAATTTAACTCAGAAGTGCGGTGAAAAAACACCATAAATTTTAACCGCACTTACGCTTACAATAAGGAAAACATCATGGGATTTAAATGTGGTATCGTTGGTTTGCCAAACGTTGGTAAATCTACCCTTTTTAATGCATTAACCAAAGCCGGTATCGAAGCGGCAAACTATCCGTTCTGTACAATCGAACCAAATACTGGCGTGGTACCAATGCCGGATCCGCGTTTAGATGCGTTAGCGGAAATTGTTAAACCTGAACGTGTATTACCCACCACCATGGAGTTTGTGGATATCGCAGGTTTGGTTGCGGGTGCAAGTAAAGGTGAAGGCTTAGGTAATAAATTCTTAGCTAACATCCGTGAAACTGATGCAATTGGTCATGTTGTTCGTTGTTTTGAAAATGATGACATCGTGCACGTTGCGGGTAAAATCGACCCATTAAGCGATATCGAAACCATCAATACCGAATTAGCCCTTGCTGACTTAGATAGCTGCGAACGTGCTATTCAACGTTTACAAAAACGAGCTAAAGGTGGCGATAAAGACGCAAAATTTGAGCTGTCTGTGATGGAAAAAATCCTTCCTGTACTTTCTGAAGCAGGCATGATTCGTTCTGTTGAGTTAGATAAAGATGAACTATTAGCAATTAAAAGCTATAACTTCCTCACATTAAAACCAACCATGTACATTGCGAACGTAAATGAAGACGGTTTTGAAAATAACCCGTATTTAGACAAAGTACGTGAGTTTGCAGAAAAAGAAGGCTCTGTTGTGGTG
>CAKVVS010000062.1:0-7287 GCA_934834395.1 Parahaemophilus parainfluenzae
CCTACAGCATAAGACGCATCACTTGCGCTTGGCGCTGCTTTATCTTCTGCAAAAACAGAACCTGAAACGACCGCACTTACCATAAGTGCAGCAAGAGAAAGCTTTTGAATTTTCAACATTTTGCTTGATCCTTTATAATAGAAACGGAATAGCGAATAGGTTAAATCGGATTGACCAAATTCACAACATTTTTTTTAAAATTAGAGAAATTTTATGCAAAATCAACAAATTTTAGAAGATCGCATTGCTGAACTTGAAATGAAAATTGCGTTTCAAGAACAACTTTTAGACGAGCTAAACCAAGCATTAGTTCAACAACAGTTTGATATGGATAAAATTCAACTTCAACTCCGCTATCTCGCCGGCAAATTAAAAGATATGCAACCTTCTAATATTGCCAGCCAAGCGGAAGAAACGCCGCCTCCGCATTATTAAAATGTAATAAAACCATATTTTATCTAAATGCGTGATCTTCATCACAAATTCATAAAAAATATTTTTATTTTATTGAAAAAATAACCAAGTGTTTTATGGTTACCTCTATAGTTGTATAGCCAAATAGAGGATGTAAAAATGGCAAAGTTAGAAATAAAAAATATTACAAAAAAATTTGGTGACTTTTACGCAGCAAATAATATTACTTTTACCGCTGAAGAAGGCGAGTTTGTCACCTTATTAGGACCAAGTGGCTGTGGTAAAACCTCCTTATTAAAATTAATCGCTGGATTTCATGTGGCTGATGAAGGTGAAATCCTTATTGGAGGAAAAAATGTTAACCATGTTCCTCCAGAAAAACGCAATACAGCCATGTGTTTCCAATCTTATGCCCTTTTCCCTCACCTCAACGTTTCTCACAATATTTGCTATGGTTTAAAGCAACGTAAAATTGATATTGAAGAACAAAAACAGCGTTTAGATCTCGCATTGAAGCAAATGGATTTAGAATTTCATAAATTGAAATTACCTAATGAGCTTTCTGGAGGTCAACAACAGCGTGTCGCATTAGCCAGAGCCATGGTAACTCGTCCAGATGTGATTTTATTTGATGAGCCACTTTCTAACTTAGATGCCAAATTACGCGAAAGTGTACGTTTTGAAATTAAGCAACTCTCAAAACAATATAATTTAACTAGTATTTATGTGACTCACGATCAGGCTGAAGCCCTAACTATGTCAGATAAAATCATCGTGTTAAATAAGGGCTCTATTGAGCAAATTGGCTCTCCTCAAGATATTTATCATCATCCTAAAAACCGCTTTGTGGCAGATTTTATTGGCATTGCCAATATCACGGAAGCTAATGTGAAAAACATTGGTGATAACCTGTATGCGGTGAGTTCTATTTTTGGCGATTTCACCGTATTTTCTGAGAAAAAACCGGAATCTGAACGAATTTATATTTGCTTTCGACCGGAAGACATTGAATTGTTACCAAACGCACAAACGGAAGCGGAAAACCAAATTACAGTAGATATCATCAACACCGCTTTTATGGGCAATATCACAGAAGTGCAAGGAATCATTAAACGTAATGATGAAGAGAAAAAATTACGTCTGCAACTAACAAAATGCCCGAATTTGAGCGATAAACTCACCTTTACGGTTCCCCGCCATGCGATTAAATTCTTGGAGTCCGTAAAATGAAAAGTCTCAAAAATGATGTAAAAGCATGGTTATTACTATGCAGCGGTTTAGGTACGATCCTATTTTTAATGGGGTCCACATTCTACATTGTCGTCTCTCAAAGCCTTGGTTTATACAGTATGGGCGGGGAAGAAAGTCAATTTAGTTTGGAATATTGGCAAGCCGTATTAAATAGTCCTGTATTCCAAAATTCGTATATTTATTCCGTAAAAGTGTCTTTATTAGGGGCCATTTTATCCATCATCGTGGCTTATCCCATTGCTATGTGGTTGCGTAAAAAATTGCCTGCCAAGGTAACGATCATCACCATCTTGCGGGCACCTATGTTGGTACCTGGATTGGTTGCCGCCTTTTTGTTCGTCAATATGATTTCTTACCACGGCATTCTTAATGAGGTATTTGTTTATTTAGGCATTTGGGACGAACCGAAAACCTTACAAAATGATGAATTTGGTTGGGGGGTAGTGATTTTACAAATGTGGAAAAACATTCCCTTTGCTTTAATTCTTATTGGTGGCGCGGTCAATTCACTGAAAACTGATTTATTAGATGCGGCAGCTAATTTAGGTTCGAGTCCTTGGCAACGTTTTCGTTATGTGATCTTCCCACTAACCTTAGGTGCGGTACAAGTTTCTTTTATTTTAATATTTATCGGCGCACTCGGTGATTTCGCCTTTTATAGTATTGCAGGTCCTCGTAGTACCTATTCTTTAGCACGTTTAATGCAAATGTCCGCCTATGAATTTGAAGAGTGGAATCAAAGTGCGGTCATGGCATTAACTATTATGTTGACCTCTGCCTTCTTCTCCATCCTAGTGTCATTATTGATTAAACCATTAGCCGTCAAACGTGGAGAAGTCAAATGAGTAGTTCCGTACAAATCACAACGAAAAATGGTCGATTAATCGCACGAATTTCCTTAACTTTCTTTATTCTTGCTAATTTTATTTGGTTGTTCTTGCCATTTTTGATGGCTGGTTTATGGTCATTGGTAGATCCCGCTAAACCGTGGAGTTATCCAGATATTTTCCCTCAATCATTATCTTTTGAGCGTTGGAAAATTGTATGGGAAACCACCTCTTTACCTGAAGCAATGTTTAATAGCTATACCATTGCGCCTACGGTTTCTCTGATCACTATTTTACTCTCTCTCCCAACAGCTTATGCATTTGGACGTATGGAGTTTAGAGGTAAAAAATTAGCAGAATTATTGACACTGATTCCATTGGTTATTCCAGGCATGATTATTGCCCTATTCTTTAGCCGCATGTTATTGGATTTAAATATTAATAATCCATTCATCGGCATTGTTATTGGGCATGTTGTACTCACGTTACCTTATGCTATTCGGATTTTATCCGCGGGCTTTTCTTCTGTACCACAAGACCTCATTGATGCTAGCCGTGACTTAGGTGCATCTAAATTTACCGTTTTCAAAGATGTGTATATGCCGATGTTAAAACCCAGTTTTTTAGCATCAATTATTTTCTGTTTAGTGAAAAGTATTGAAGAGTTTGCTATCGCTTTCGTTATCGGCTCACCGGACTTTATTACCGTGCCAACCATTTTATATTCTTTCCTCGGTTATTCTTTTATTCGTCCGAATGCAGCCGTTGTATCGATTATTTTGTTGGTACCAAACATTATTTTGATGATGATTATCGAAAAATTGTTGAAAGGGAATTATCTCTCTCAATCCACAGGAAAAGCATAATTTTCACAAGGAGCATCTTATGCAAAAAAATATCCGTAAACTTCTATCCATTGGTCTTACCGCTGCCGCCTTGGCTGTCAGCACTTTCGCCTCGGCTTCCACAGACTTAAGTGGTAAATCTTGGAGTGAAATCGAAGAACTCGCTAAAAAAGAAGGAAAATTGACAGTTAGCGTTTGGTATTTGCAGCCGCAATTCCGTAATTTTGTCAAAGAATTTGAAAATCAATACGGTATTAAAGTCAAAGTACCTGAAGGCACCTTGGACGGTAATATCAATAAACTGATCGCTGAAAAAAATCTAGAAACCGGCAAAATGGATGTGGTTGTGTTAAATGCTGACCGTTTAGGCAACGTAGCGAAAAATGACATTCTTGTAAAACTCAATAACTTACCAAATTTCGATAAATTAAATCACCACTTACAAGGTGTTGAATTAGGCGATATGGCTTTAGGTTACTGGGGTAATCAAACCGGTCTAGCTTATGATCCTATGCGAATTAAAGAAGAGGAATTGCCACAATCTTGGGCAGACATGGAAAGCTATATTGATAAAAATCCAAAAAAATTCGGCTATTCAGATCCAAATGGTGGTAGCTCTGGTAATGCCTTCATTCAACGAGCTTTAGTGTACATCAATGGTGATTATGATTATCGTACCGATAAAATCGATGAAGCACAGATTGCTAATTGTAAGAAAACCTGGGATTGGTTCAGCAGTAAAAAAGATGCGCTAATCCGTACGGCTTCGAATGCTGATAGTTTAACCCGTTTAAACGACGGTGAGTTAGTAATTGTCTCCGCATGGCAAGACCACTTGTTCAGTTTGCAAAAACAAGGTGCAATTACTGACCGTTTAAAATTCTATGTACCAAAATTTGGGATGCCTGGTGGTGGTAATGTTGTAACCGTAGCAAAAAATGCGCCGAACCCAGCCGCATCACTTGTTTTCGTGCATTGGATTACTTCGCCTGAAGTACAACAGAAATTAAGCCAAGAATTCGGTGTTCGTCCACTCAATAGTGAATCTGGCTTGAAAGATACTATTTTCTTTTCAACACCATGGCGTAAAGCCGAAATGGAAGCCTTCACAAAAGAGGTTATTTCGAGATAAACAATAAACCGCACTTTAACGTGCGGTTTACTTTTATAGGCTAATAAAGTGCGGTCAGTTTTAACCACATTTACAACCAAACAAAATAAGTCATGCTGCCGATAATGGCGATACAGAATAGATTTAAAATCAAACCGACTTTGGCCATATCAAGTTGTTTCACATTGCCTGTTGCAAACACAATAGCATTTGGCGGTGTGGCGATTGGTAGCATAAATGCACAACTTGCCCCACAAGCGATAATTGCGGCTAAAGCGATAGGCGGTAAATTCATAGATTGTGCCACTGAAATCACAATTGGCATAATCAATGCAGCACTGGCGGTATTCGATGTAAATTCTGTTAGGAAAATAATAAATGCGGTTATCACAAAGCAAAGTACCCAAAGCGGTTTGGTTTGTACAAACTGAACGATGCTATCCGCCATAATCTTACTGGCACCCGAATCTTTCATCACAATACTAAGTGTCAAACCACCACCGAATAAAACGAGCACGCCCCATTCAACACGTTCTTGAATTTCTTTCCAGGTCGCTACACCTGAAACACAAATAAAGATCACAACGCATAACGCAATCACCGTATCAAAGTTTTCGATTTTTTTCGGTAATTCAAGGAAAGCACTAATCCATGGGTTTAAGAGAGAGCTGAAAAGTAACATAATCGCCATACCGATAAAGATCAGTAAGGTAATGATATTTTTTCGATTAAAGCTGACTTTCTCAAGTGACGGATTAAATTCAACAGAAAAGTCTGGACGTAAAATCACCCATAAAGAAAAAATCATAGAAGGCACAAGTAATACCATCACTGGGAAACCGTAACCTAGCCATTCCGTGAAAGTCACTTGAATTTGAGATGCCAAAATCGCATTCGGTGCACTTCCCACCAAGGTACCAATGCCACCAATACTGGCACTAAATGCCATGCCTAATAATACGAAGGCGTACAACCGATGATTTTTCTCTGCATTGATACCTTTTAACATCCCCATAGTGAGCGGTAACATCATGGCTGCCACAGCGGTGTTGTTAATCCACATGGAAAGGAATGTGGTTGCAGTAAACAGATAGGTGATAGAAAGTTTTAAGTTTCCTTTGGCCAAACGGATAATGTAATTCGCAATAATCTTGTCTAGATTCTGAATTTGTAACACCGCAGCCACCACAAATCCCCCAAAGAACATATAAATAATTGGCGTGGAGAATGGGGCAAGGGCTTTTTGCGTATTAATCAAGCCTAATCCTATGGCCACAACGGGCACCATAAGGGATGTCACGGTAATATTAAAGGCTTCCGTTAACCATAAAATGCCAATGAAAATCAGCAAGGCTAATCCGCGATTCTCTTGAGCAGAAAATGGCAATATTTTGATTAACACCAACATGAAGACAAAGTCTAGGGCAAGAATGATGAGACTTTTATATTTAGAGAGAAAGGTTTGTTGAGTTTGCATATAAATCTCCTACAAAACGATAGGGGAGATTATTAATTAGCATTTAACCGAAAAAATTGAAACATATTTTTAACAAATTTGTGACACGCTTCAAACTATTTTTGTATAAACAACAAACCGCACCTAAAAGTGCGGTCTGTTTTGCTTTCGTTTTTTATTGTTGCATACGAGCTTGAATACGTTCTGGCAATCTTAATCCAACGAGAGCAACAAGGACAATTGTCCAGAATAAGGTGACATACACAAGGGCTGAACCAAGTCCCACTCTTTCGCTAAGTGCAGCGGCAATCACAGGAGACACCCCACCACCGATCGCAGCGAAGTTATAGATGAAACCGATACCTGTGCTTCGCATTTCAGCCGGGAAGAAAGTCGCCATATATTTTGGCACTAAACCGGCAATCCCTAAGTTTGTTGCAAGTAAGAAGAAGAGCAACGCACCAAGTGCTAATACATTATTTTCTGGCAAATAGAATACTGGGAAGAGGAAGAAAAGTGATAACAATAAGCTATATACAAAGGTTTTCTTCTCACCCAATTTATCCCCGATAAAGCCAGCAATTAAGGTACCGATGAGGATACCAAAGCCTGCCCAGAACATCAGTGATTTCACATTTTCAGCATAACCGTTTTCTTTGAGGTAAAGTGGAAGTAAGCCCACTACTGGCCAGTTTACGGAGAAAATTGAATAACAAACTAAGAAAATAATTAAGGTGATTGGTAATTGTTTTTTAGTGAATAGGTCAGTAAGTGGAACTTTATTCACTTTACCCGCTGCTTTCGCTTGAGCCCATTCTTCACTTTCAGGGGCATGTCGACGAACATAGAGTACTAAAGCGACTGGTGCTAAACCAATGAAGAAAGCCATACGCCAGCCATAAGCTTGTGCAACCCAAGGAATCACTTGAGAAGCAAGAATATTACCGATAGAAAAGCCACTCACTAAAAATGCACTGGCTTTTGTACGCAAATGTTTTGGCCAGCTTTCAATGGCATAAGAGGAAGAACAAGCATATTCACCCGCCATCCCCATACCGATAATCATACGGAAGATGAAAAGCCAAATATAACTGGTGGATAAACCGCACAAGAATGTGCCAACGGAATACGTAATAATGGAAACAATCATCGCCAAACGACGACCATATTTATCGGCAAAACTACCAAAAATCGCCCCGCCTAATGGACGTGCGACGAACGCTGCAAGTAATAATGTGGATGTTTCCGTTGTGCTCATGGCGAACTCTTTTTGAATATCCAAAAGCACATAAGTGATAAGCATATAATCGAAGCCATCAAAAACATAACCTAACCAAGCCGCAAATAACGCTTTTTTTTGCGTAGGACTGACTTCTTTATACC
>CAKVVS010000063.1:0-7259 GCA_934834395.1 Parahaemophilus parainfluenzae
GCTGAACCAAGCAACATATTGACCGCTAAGCCGCTTAGAATCATCATTGTGGTGCCGTAGTTTTTAGCGATCAAATACACGATGAAAAAACTTAAAAGCGCACCAATTACTCCTCCGGCTAAGAGCAGTGAAAATGGCACGGCAAAATAATAAAGGATAAATACACTAGCCGCTGTGGCTCCAGAACTACTACCAAGTAAGCCCGGACTCGCTAATGGATTTTGGAAAATACCTTGCATCGCATTGCCCGCTATCGCTAGGCTGGCACCCGTCAATAAAGCTAAACCAATGCGCGGAAAACGAATATCCCACAGCACCATCGAACGCATATCCGTGAGCACGCCATCCGCATTTTTGAGATGAGCAAAGTCGCCGAGTTGATGATAAATCGCAAATCCACTAATCAACAGCAATGCGAAGAAAAGTGCGGTATTTAATTTGAGTGTTTTGGTCAATGATCAATTTCCTATGTAATCCAAATATCATTTGTTAATTTGAGTTTGTCAAATCTCCCCTAACCCCTCTTTGCTAAAGAGGGGGATTATAGTGTAGAGATTTATAATTCTGATGTTTTATTCTAATCATTTATACATAAAAGCTGTAAATACATTATCTTGGGCTAATCTAATCATGCAATTTCTCTCTTTAGTAGAGAGAGTGGGATTATAGTGTCAAGATTTATAATTCTGATATTTTATTCTAATCATTTATACATAAAGACATATAAATATGTCATCTAGGGTTAATTTAATAATGAAATTCCCCTCTTTAGCAAAGAGGGGTTAGGGGAGATTTGTCAGCTACATTATTTTAACTGTTGATAAATCTTCTCCGCCCCTTGCCACACGCCATGATCAAAGCAATAGGTATATTTCATCGGGATGCTGACAAGCGGTTGATTTTTGAAAAAATCTTGCAACATAGGGTGTTGCAGCAATTCGGCTTGTGCATTGTAACCTTGTTTGTCAGTCAGTGAAATGAGCACATTGGGTTGGCTTAAAATCACTTTTTCTAACGAGAAATTTTGTGCGGTAAGTGGTGTTTTTAACGGTGTTAATCCGAGTAAATTTAACAGCACGGGATATTGCGGATAATAACTTTCTACCACACCAGTTTCTGACAAAATCAGTGTGTCAGTAAGCGGTCGATTTAAGTGAAAGTTTTGCGATTTGAGTTTTGTTACTAAATCAGCCGCCTTTTGCTCATTACCCAGTTGTTTGCCTAATTCTAGAATCAGCGCAAATAATTCATCAGGCGTTTGTGGGCTGTCGTTAATTGGGATGATTTTCACACCAAGCTTTTTCAGCTCTGTGACTAATTGTGGATAAAAGGTTTCGTTAATCAGAATAGTTTTATCCAAATAGGGTAATAATGCCGTTAATTTCGGCTCCAGCACAGGTTTATCTATATTGAGTTTATCCAGCATCATCAACGGATTTTTCGAATAAGGCGATTGTGCAGCAATTTGCGAAGGCTCAGCCAGTTCGATAAGCAGTCTATCGCTGCAAAGCGTAAGCGAGACGAATTGTTCCGAAGCCTGAGCGGTAAACGGAAGGAAAAGTGCGGTTAAAATTAAGCGAGTTTTTTGCATAGTGATAATGATACGCTACGCCATCAAGAATGTAAAAAGGCGTGCTAAGCACGCCCTTGTTAGTAGGTAATAATTAGAACGATCCTTTCAACCCAACGTAAACATTACGTCCTTCTTGGCCGTAGCCCAGTACGTTTTCATATTTTTTATTGAATACGTTGTTAAGGTTAGCGTAAATCGTCAAGCTATCCGCCACTTTATAATTTACGCCTAAGTTTGCCAAGGTATAAGATGGCAATTTCACTTTATGCGTGCTATAGGTTGGTGAATAGTAGGTATCCATGCGTTTGCCTGTGTAAGATACATTTATATTCGCACCCAATTTTTCAGTGATTTGGTATGCTAAGCCTGCGTTCGCCAAATGTTTTGGACGACGTGCTAATTCAGCGCCTTTGCTATCTCTGGTCTGCGTGTAGGTGTAGTTGGCATAAGCAGTTAATGCATCGGTGATTTTACCGTTGTAAGCCACTTCAACACCTTTCACTTTGCTCTTACCTTCAAGGTTTACGGCACGGCTTGCATAAGTGGTGAAGTTGATCACTTCGCTGCTAATCGCATTTTTCACGTTGCGAGCAAAATAAGTCACATCAAAGCTGTGACGGTTGTCATTAGTTTCAAATAAGAAGCCAACATCGCCACCTAAACTTTTCTCTGGTTGTAAATTAGGGTTGCCGATATAGCGCGCGTTGTAACCGTAATATTCAGTGATTGTCGGGTTTTGAATCGCAGAACCAAAACTTGCATGAGCTTTCACGTTATTGTGTAAACGATAAGCGCCCGCGATGCGGCCAGTCCATGAGTTTTCATATTCAGAGCTGTCAGTATAACGACCACTAATATTTAAACTATGATCTGCATCGTGCAATAAGCGATATTCTGCTGCTAAGCTTTTCTCTACAAGTTTTTTATTGCCTGCATTATTGAAATAAGACGAGTTGAAATCTGTTTTTTGATAGTCAGTTAAGAAGCTTAAACCTTGCGTGAGAGTGCCTTCACGATCAAAATTGACGTCTAATTGATAGTTTGCGTTGAGTTTTTTCGCATCGTAAGCCGATGTGTAGCCAACCGTATCGCTGTCAGTTTTGAGATGGCTTACGCCTACTTTGTGTTTAAGCAATTCATCATCGTTACCTAAGAAACCACTTAATTTGAATAAGGTGTCACGTGTGCGAGTGTAGTGGCCTTTTTCATCTGTTGCACTGTTATCAAAGTGAGCAGTTTGGCTGCTGTGAGAGGTTAAGAAATCGAAACCTTTTTGGTTATCGTCATAGCCGAAACGAAGAGAAGCGTTATCACGATGGAATTTATCGCGTTCGCTTGAGCCACCGGTACTTACCGCTGTGCCATCTTGCGCAGTGTAGTTAAAGCGGTTTTTGCTGAGTGCTGAAATGCCTTTGGTGTGGTGACTGTCACCATGTAAAGCATAATAGAAATGGTTGTTTGAGCCTGAAAGGGTTAATGAACCATCTACCGTACGATTCGAGCCTGTGCCAAAATCGTAATCGATATTGAAGGTTTTGCCTTTTTCTAAGCCTTTTTTCGTGGTGATATAAATCACACCACCCATGGCATCACTTCCCCAAAGGGCAGATTGCTCACCGCGTAATACTTCGATGCGGTCGATATTGCTTAATGCTAAGCCTCCAAAATCAAAGCCATAACCAGAAACAGGGTTCACTTTCACGCCATCAATAATCACTGCTGTGTGGTTTGCATCTGCACCACGTAAAAATACATTAGTTAATGTGCCACGACCGCCCGACGCGCTCACCGCTAAACTTGGTACCGTTTTCAACACATCACTGACATAAGTCGCACCACGCTGTGCAAAATCTTTTTCGGTTAAAACAGTAACAGATGAAGCCGTTTGATGAAGGCTGGTTGGCGTAGCTGATGCAGAATAGACGTTAATTACATCTAATTTTGCCACGTCTTCAGCAGCCGCTAATGCTGGAATCGCTAATAAAATTGCTGAAGTAATCACATTTTTTTTCATTTTAAAATCCCTAGGATAAAAGTCTGTATAAAAGCGCCAGCAGTTTACACATTAGAGGCTTGGCAAGCAAACCTATTATGATGAAAATAACTCATCATGAAAATGAATGAAATTTAAGAGAAATAAAAAATTTAAGGATTTTTCTGACCGCACTTTTTCGCCTTTATCCGCCTTATAGTTTCAAGTATAATGCCTGTATTTTTCATCACATTGTTATTAAAAAAATTATGAGTACAAAATTCAACGTAAAAACATTCCAAGGCATGATTTTAGCCTTACAAGAATATTGGGCAAATCAAGGTTGTACCGTTGTTCAACCTTTTGATATGGAAGTGGGCGCAGGTACTTCTCACCCAATGACTGCATTACGAGCATTAGGCCCTGAGCCGATGGCATTTGCTTATGTGCAACCTTCACGTCGTCCGACCGATGGTCGTTATGGCGAAAACCCAAACCGTTTACAACATTACTACCAATTCCAAGTGGTGATTAAACCGTCTCCAGATAACATTCAAGAACTCTATTTAGGTTCCCTTGAAATGCTCGGTTTTGATCCAACACAAAACGACATCCGTTTCGTAGAAGATAACTGGGAAAACCCAACCTTAGGTGCTTGGGGGTTAGGCTGGGAAGTGTGGTTAAACGGTATGGAAGTCACCCAATTTACCTATTTCCAACAAGTGGGTGGCTTAGAATGTAAACCGGTAACAGGTGAAGTAACTTACGGTTTAGAGCGTTTAGCGATGTACATTCAAGGTGTGGATTCTGTGTATGACTTAGTTTGGTCTGATGGCCCGCTTGGCAAAACCACTTACGGTGATGTGTTCCATCAAAACGAAGTCGAGCAATCCACTTACAACTTTGAATACGCGGATACCGATTTCTTATTCTACTGCTTTGATCAATACGAAAAAGAAGCGAAAAGCTTATTAGAATTAGAACGTCCGTTACCATTACCGGCTTACGAGCGCATTTTAAAAGCAGCACACAGCTTCAACTTGTTAGATGCACGTAAAGCGATTTCGGTTACAGAGCGTCAACGCTATATTTTACGTATTCGTGCATTAACTAAAGGTGTGGCGGAAGCATACTATGCTAGCCGTGAAGCCTTAGGTTTCCCTGGTTGTAAAAAATAAGGAGAAAAAACAACCGCACTTTAAGCATCAACCCAACAATATAAGGAGAAAATGATGAAAGATTTTCAATACCCAGATGATATTTATACTGAAGCAGAAACTGATCCTAATACGCTCGCGAATTTAGGCCCATTGGCTAGATTAGCGGGTGTTTGGGAAGGTAAGCGTGGTGTGGATATCAACCCGCAAGCAGAAGGGCCAGAAAAAGATCCTTATATCGAACATTATGAAGCCCATCCGACAGATGGTCAAACTAATGGTCCGCAACTCTATTATGGATTGCGTTATCACGCTCATATTGTACAACCGGGCGAGGTAGAAACCTTCCACGACCAAGTGGGTTATTGGTTATGGGAACCTGAAACAGGCAATATTTTATTAACTGGTAGCATTCCACGCGGCCAAACGTTTATTGCTGTTGGTAATGCACCGGCTGATGCGAAAGAGTTCACGGTAAAAGCGGTACGCGGTTCACTCACAAACGGTATTATTTCGAATCCGTTCTTAGAGCGTTCATTTACCACGGAAAGTTTTGAAATGACGGTGAAGTTCCATGATGATGGTACTTGGTCGTATGATCAAACCACAACCTTGATTATTCCAAATTATGATGCGCCATTTGAACATCGTGATCGTAACCGCTTAAGCAAAATTGGCGAACCCAAATTGAACCCAACCGCGGCAGCAGAACAAGAAGGTGAATAATGAAACCTATTCTTTATTATGCGGCAGATTGCCCGGATACAGCGCCATTTGTGGCAGAGTTAAAACGCTTAGGTGTGGATTATGAGGCAGTGGAAGTATTATCTTCCATTCCAAACTTGAAACAATGGTTGCGTTTGCGTGATCGTCACGCCGCATTTGATGATGCAAAAGCACAAGGCTATGCGGGCTTTCCGGCGTTATTGTTAGATGACGATCGTGTTATTTTAGATGAATCCAAATTAAAAGAGATTTTTTAAAGTAATGAAGAAAGTCAGTTTTTTGCAATTTTTATTTAGAATTGGTGATGACTATTTAATGTTTTTGCGAAATTTAACACCCGCTGTGTTGTTTTTATCACTCGCATTATTTATGTATTCTGAGCTGAATTGGACACATTGGGCGTGGAGTAATGTGCTCGTACTGTTTTTAAGTTTGGCTTCAGGGTTTATTGCACTCAGTGTCATGGCAATAAATACCGTCGCTTTTGTAGGCAAGATGCTGAAAACCTTAAGAACACTAAGCGGAGAGAGCGAACTTGATGAAAATATTGGTACGCTCGCATTATTTAGAATGCTCTGGGTGGAGAGCAACAGTAAACAACTAATCTTTTTTGCGGTAGTCAATATTGTTGCAGTATTTATGGTGTTAGTTTACGGCACCAAATATGCCTTGAATTTTTATAGCTCAATTTCAGCATTAAATGATTAGGTCTCGAATATGAAAAAAATAACCCTAAAATTCACCGCACTTTTACTTGGTTTGACGCTTGCAAGTAGTGTATTTGCGACAGAGAATCGCAAAAGTACACAGAATGCAGATTATGAGCTTGAGAAAGTCTTAATTTTCAGCCGTCATGGATTACGCTCGCCAGTGGAAAAAGACCCACAAGAGATGGCAAAATATTCCCCGTATGCATGGGCAAAATGGGATGTGCCATCAGGTTATCTCACGGCAAAAGGGACGGTATTAGAAACCTATTTCGGTCAATATTTAGGGCAATGGCTTGCGGATAAAGGATTATTAACGACAGAACGTTGTGAATCAGGTGAAGGTATTTTCGCTTATGCGAATGCAGTACAACGCACAGTTGCAACGGGGCAATCGATTGTGGCAGGTGCTTTTGCTGGATGTAATGTGCAATTACAACATCGTGGTGAAATTGGTTCAGAAAAAGATCCAATTTTTACTACAAAAGTCCACAACCCAAGTAAAGCTTTGATCGAATCAGCAAAAAATAATGTAGATTTAACCGCTTTACAGAAAAAATTAGCGCCAAATTATGCACTGTTAAGTGAAATCATTGATTACAAAAATTCACCAAACTGTTTGCAAAAAGGCGAATGTGATTTAGGTGGAAAAGTCGGTGAATACAGTATTAAAGACGGCAAGTCGGTCAAGATTACTGGTTCTATTAGCACCGGGAAGAAAATTGTCAGTGCGTTATTGCTTGCACATTATGTGGGTAAGCCTGATTCAGAAATTGCCAACGGTCGTGTGAATAGCCAAGACAAATGGCGTGCAATTAACGAAATTAAAAACGAATATTACCACACGTTATTTAAAAACAATGAAGCGCTGGCACAAAATGCCTCATATCCGTTGTTAGCATTTATTCAGCGACAGCTAAATAGCAAAAATAAAATTAATTTATTGGTTGGACATGATTCTAATATCGTCGCTCTGCTTGCGGCATTGGGTGTTGAGCCTTATGAATTGAATAATTCATTAGAAAATATCCCAATTGGCGGAAAACTGATGTTTGAAGTGTGGAAACACAAACCAAGTGGTAAGCTCAAATTTAAATTGGATTATGTGTATCAGAGCACTGAAC
>CAKVVS010000064.1:0-7169 GCA_934834395.1 Parahaemophilus parainfluenzae
CTCGCAATACCATATTGTTCGCCTAAGTCAGAAATGTAGTAAGCATCATTGGCAAAAGACGGTTTAGAAACTAATAAGCACGCTTTTGCCGCTAATTCTGCAAATTCACGACTTGTTTTACTCTTATCGTAACGAATGGTCATATTTGGTGTTGGTGCTTCCAGTTCAATTACCGCTTTTAAAATCAAACGCCCTGCTTTTGTGTCATAAGGACCAATATTGGCGTGGCAAAATGAATCCGGCACAGTTTTGTCTACATGATTTAAGAAACGTTTAATTTTGATGTAGTCTTGTTCCTCATCGGTAATAAACGGATCAAGTAGCACGTCTAAACGACCAATGTAAACTGGGAATGTGGTAATGGAGGGCACGTGGGAATATAAAATCAATAAGCCATCTAATACGTCATCAAGATTCTTAGGGGCTGGCAATTCAAGGAATTTACAGCCTTTTTCAATATACACATTGTAATCTGGCAAAATATAGCGGGGGCGATAAATCGCATAGCCTTCGTTTAAATCACAGATCATTTGATTTTGAAGGAATTGCCATTCTTCATCCGTGTAGCCTAATAATTCACGAGGATCAAATAATCGCTCGGCGATATTGCCTAAACACATGAGTTTTTGTTGATAGGTGAGTGTATTGGATTTTACGGTATCCAAAATATCTTGAAGAGATGCAAGCATAATAATGTCCTGATTAAAAAGGGTAGCATATTTTAAGTCAGCGAATGAGTGATGACAATTTTGACAATGTGATCTGTATCACATTTATGATATTTATCAGTCAATTCAGTTATATCATATGACGTTAAAATGTTTGGTTTTTATAGGGTTTCCCATTATGATGTCGGCGTTAAATATAAATGGGAATAATATGAAAAAAGCACGGGTGATTCCTCACACCAGTTGGGCCGCAAAATCGCTATGGTCAGTCGAAGGTAAAACGATGTCGATGCTATTATTTGCATTGGCAATACTGGGCATTGGAGATGGCTTAATTGTGCTCGCTAATTTGGGTTCCTCACCTTGGACCGTACTTTCTCAAGGTGTGGCATTACAAGCCGGAGTTAGTATTGGTTGGGCATCATTTGGGATTAGCTGTTTGGTGATGTTGGCTTGGATTCCCCTTAAGTTAAGATTTGGACTGGGCACTATTTTGAATATTATCGTGATTGCTTTTTTTCTTGGTTTAACCGTGAAAATTGTACCTGAACCAACCGCACTTTTGAGTCGAATCTTATTCGGAGGAATTGGGCTTTTGCTTTATGGGCTTGGAACAGCATTATATTTAACCTGTCATCAAGGCGCTGGCCCGCGGGATGGATTAATGGTGGGGTTTTGTCAACGCTTTCATTTAAAAGTAGGGATTGTGAGAACAAGCCTTGAAGTGTCGGTTTGTGTGCTAGGTTATCTCCTCGGCGGCACAGTCGGCATAGGTACCGTTGTTTTTGCCGCCGCAATAGGTTGGATTGTACAGTTATGTCTAAACTCAATTGCCCGTTTGCCACATCTTCCGTACGAAGGGAATAATCTCAATTAAGGCATCATCAATCGAAATTAAGCCTAAATTAATTTCCTCTTTGCCTTTTGGCGGGCAGAAAGCAAGATGTTTATCTGCATCATTAATCGGCTTCCAACGACGAGGCTGAGATGAGCGACTATTTGGATAGAATCCGATTGTTGGCACATTGAATGCACTGCTTAAATGCAATGGTCCAGTAGAGCCCGCAATAAATAAATCCGCACAAGCTAGAGAGTGTGCAAAATCAACCAATCCTTTATTCTTATCGTAAACAACCACATTTTGATTATCGATTTTTGCCGCTAACTCATGGGCTTTTTCACTTTCACCAGGTCCTGCCGTTAAGATAATCTGACAGTCAAATTCGTTTAATAAACCTTGTATCAATTGAGCATATTGCGACAATGAAAGACTTGTTGCTGAGCCACCTGTTCCACTATGCACAAAGACCCATTTTTTATCTGCAGATAAACCGAATTGTTTTTGAAGAAAAACACGTTGATTTTTAACCGCACTTTCAGGAAATGAAAGGTAAGGTGGTTTGGGTTCCACAATCGGCATGTTGTGTTTCTTTAAGAACGCCCGAGCCAGATCTTGATTGTACTCGGCTTCCGATTTTTCTGAACGTGAACGGCGTTGTGTTAAACGATGGTTATAAAGGATTTGCACCCATTTTGTTGCGGGGGCAAGGCGATAAGGAATCCCACTTTTCCAGGCTAATTTACCGTTATGGGTATTGGAAAAGAAGCTAATCATGCCATCAAATTGCTGCTCTTTGATTTCTTTAACAAGACGATTGAAATCCGCTTTGTCGTTCTTGGCACTATCAATGATAACATCATCTAAATAAGGGCAAATTTGTGCAAGTGGTGCGGTATAAGCCGGCACAAGTGCGGTCAGTTTTAGCTCGGGATTTGAGGCCTTCAACATCGCAAAAGCCGGAAATGCTTGAACAAAGTCGCCCAGTTTATCGTTACGAATGACTAAAATTTTCATTATTCTGCCTTCTGATGTGTTCGTATTGCAGCATAAAACACAATCGTTAAGAAAAAGTAAAAAATAGTACCTGAATTATGTACCAAGAAACCTTGGCTTAAGCCATAAATCATCACAGATAAAATATGGGCAACACCTAACGTTGCAATCAGCTTGATCTCATCATTTGTGTTATTCAGCTTTTTCATAAAGGCACGTAGAGGAATAAATAAAACAGCAAGCAAGGCAAGCAGCCCGACAATTCCTCGTTTGGATAGGTCGTCTAAATATTGGTTATGGGCATGCGTAAATTGTCCAATGTTACCCGTGGCAATTTTTTCTTTTGTTTCTTGCTTACGTTTTTCTGTTGCGCCTTGAATGCCCCAACCAAATAAAGGCTTTTCTTTTGCCATTTCAAGTGCACTCTTCCACATTTCAAATCGAGCCCCAAGAGAAGTATTTCCATCATGGTTATCTAAGTAAAGTTGGATATCTTTTTGGGCAACGTCGATTCGTTCCATAATGCGGTTATTGGGCATTTGACTAATGCCAATGCTTGCAATCACAATAATCCCAAAGAAAGTCAGGAAAAAACGTTTTGAAAGAGATTGGCGATAAATATAAAGGATAACAACAAGCAAGACAGGTAATGCCACCCATCCACCTCGAGCAGTAGAAAGCAAACTTCCTACGATGCCACATAAACCACCAATAACACTAAGAGTGGTTAACTTTACGTCTTTTTTATGATGGGCATAGAGGGCAATAATTAGGCTAAAAATACCTAATGACATAGAAATATCACCACCTTGAATATGCATAATTCGAGGGTTCTGATCCGGATTCAGATTCAAGATAAATTTATCATAAAGTGCTACGCAAAGGGAAATAATACTACCAAGCGGAATACACAGGTTTTGATTGGATATTTTAATAATAAAAGTAAAACAGGAATTAAGAAAACAACACGACTTGCCGTATCTAGATCACGCATTTTTCCCCCGTTAATGCAGAGGGAAAGTACAAATGTAAGAAAATAAAAAAGGTAGCTATAAATTAACCATTTATCAACTTTCGATAAGTTTAAAAGCGGTTTCTTGATTAAAGCATAAACGCTATAACCTAAACCGACTAACATCAGTAGAGCAGGCGCGGCATTATATCCTCCTTTGACAATAAATATTGAAAGAAAGAAAAGTGTTACCGCAAAGTTTATTATGGTGGCTAACCAATTTTGTTTCGTTATTTGCATCGATAAGAACCAACATTCTGGTTATGTAAAATAAAAAACCGCACTAACAAAGTGCGGTCTCATTTTAGTCTATTTTTATGGATTATAAAACATCAACGCAGTTTAAGTCTTCGAAAGATTGCTCTAAGCGTTTAGACATTGATTCTTCCATTTTACGTAACCAAACACGTGGGTCGTAGTATTTTTTGTTTGGTGCATCAGGACCTTCAGGGTTACCTAATTGACCTTGAAGATAAGCTTCATTTGCTTTATAGAAGTTTAAGATACCATTCCATGCAGCCCATTGAGTATCAGTATCGATATTCATTTTGATTGCACCATAGCTAATTGCTTCGCGGATTTCTTCGCGACTAGAACCAGAACCACCGTGGAAAACGAAGTTGATTGGTTTTGCTGGTAGATTGCGTTCTTTTGCAACGAACTCTTGTGATGCACCTAAAATAGATGGTTTTAATTTTACGTTACCTGGTTTGTAAACACCGTGTACGTTACCGAATGCTGCCGCAACGGTAAAGTTAGGGCTTACAGGGTTTAATTGATCGTAAACATAAAGCACATCAGATGGTTGGGTATATAAACGAGATTCATCTACATCAGAGTTATCCACGCCATCTTCTTCACCACCGGTAATACCGATTTCGATTTCAAGGGTCATACCTAATTTGTCCATGCGAGCAAGATATTCACGGCAGATTGCCATGTTTTCTTCCATTGGCTCTTCAGATAAGTCAAGCATGTGAGAAGAGAATAATGGACGACCAGTTTCTGCAAAGTGTTTTTCACCCGCTTCAAGTAAGCCATCGATCCATGGAAGTAATTTTTTCGCTGCGTGGTCAGTATGAAGAATAACTGGCACACCGTATTCTTTGGCTAAAGTATGAACGTGTTTCGCACCTGCGATCGCACCTAAAACGTCTGGACGTGCACCGCTTGTTGGTTTGATACCTTTACCTGCGTAGAAAGCTGCACCACCGTTTGAGAATTGGATAATTACTGGTGCTTTCACACGAGCAGCGGTTTCCAATACAGCGTTTACGGAGTCTGAACCCACGCAGTTCACTGCAGGGATCGCGAAGTTGTTTGCTTTGGCATAAGCAAAGATTTTTTGTACATCTTCACCTGTTACTACGCCAGGTTTTACGATATCTAATAATTTAGCCATAGTTGTGTTTCCTTTTGTTTTGGAGGATTTATTCCTCCGTTTGAAGAATTAATATTTATCCCCTCTATGAGCACAGAGGGGATAGAAAGCATTTAATTAACCGTTCGCACGTTTTTCAAGAATTTCTACTGCTGGTAATACTTTACCTTCAACGAATTCTAAGAATGCGCCACCACCAGTAGAGATGTAAGAGATTTTATCTGCAATACCGAATAAATCGATAGCTGCTAAAGTATCACCACCCCCTGCGATAGAGAATGCATCGCTGTTTGCAATCGCGTGAGAAATGATTTCAGTACCTTTACGGAAGTTAGGGAACTCAAACACGCCAACTGGACCATTCCATAAAACGGTTTTTGCATTTTTGATGATTTCAGCTAATTGTTCTGCAGATTTATCACCGATATCGAAGATAGATTCATCATCTTTCACTTCGGTTACTAATTTTTCTATTGCAGGAGCAGTTTCAGAGAATTCAGTACCAACACGCACATCAACTGGAACTGGAATATCCGTGCTTGCTGCTAATTCTTTTGCTACAGGGATTAAATCTGCTTCATATAATGATTTACCCACATTGTGGCCAGCTGCCGCGATAAAAGTATTTGCAATACCACCACCCACGATAATTTGGTCAGCAATTTTTGAAAGAGAGTTTAATACTTCTAATTTAGTGGAAACTTTAGAACCGCCAACGATCGCAACCATCGGACGAGCTGGCTCTTTTAATGCTTTACCTAAAGCATCTAACTCAGCTGCTAATAATGGACCAGCACAAGCAACTGGTGCAAATTCCGCTACGCCGTAAGTTGATGCTTGTGCACGGTGAGCTGTACCGAATGCATCCATCACGAAGACATCGCAAAGTGCGGCATATTTTTTACCTAATTCAGGATCGTTTTTCTTCTCACCTTTGTTTACACGTACGTTTTCTAAAACAACGATTTCGCCTTCTTTAACATCCACACCGTTTAAGTAGTCTTGTACTAAACGCACATTGAAACCTGCGTCTTTTAAGTAATCAACAACCGGTTGTAAAGAGTCTTCAGGTTTGAATTCACCTTCAGTTGGACGACCTAAGTGAGAGGTAACCATCACTTTTGCGCCTTTCTCTAAAGCCAGTTTTAACGTCGGGATAGTCGCACGAATACGCGCATCAGATGTCACTTTGCCATCTTTTACTGGTACGTTTAAGTCCGCGCGAATAAATACACGTTTACCTTTTAAATCTAAGTCGGTCATTTTGATTACTGACATAAGCTTTCCTCTTGGGTTAGTTAAAATTAAACGGGAACATTATACCTAGATCTTACTAGGTTGTAACGATGTAGATCAAATAAAAAAGCGAATTATGCTTATTTAGGGCAATCGATTACTTGCCATTGACGATCATAGCAAATGAATAATTCATTATGGCTCGCGCCTAAATAAGCGCCTTTTAGTTGTGGATTATTCTGCTTCATCCATTGAAATAATTCTTTACGGCTTAATTGTTCGTTTGGCAAGGAAAGCGATTCAAATAATGCTTTCTCTTGTTTGAAATAAGCTTCCGCTGAATCAAAAGCGCAGCTGCCGTGTTTTTCCCATTCGCCTTGTAATAATTTTGCACCTGGCGAGATTGAAAGATAAGGCTCGAGGGTTTCAACTGGAAGCGGTGCTAAATCACCCTTACAAAAACGGGGATGATCCGTAACAGAACGTGCATTCGCATTTTGAGGCCATAAGCCGTGCACTACCCAGCCAAATTGATTTTTTATACTACATTGATATTGCGCTGAATCAGGTAAATTATTGCCATATTGCGCACGTTGTTTTTCACAGAATGCCGGCGACCAAGATAAGGCCAACATATAATAATCAACAGGGGCATTTTTATTTTGTCCAATGGCATCATCGCGCATGATGACATCATAATTACCAAAATCTTTGGTATTTTTGACCGCACTTTTGCTTTGTTGTTGTGTGGTTGTTGGAGTCGGTTTAGTGTCTTTTTTGTGCTCAGTGAAATATTGCCAAATGCTCAATGCAGTAAGGGCAATAAGGGAAAGAGTGGAAACCTGTTTTTTCATAAAAATCCTGTTTAAATTTTGTCAATTTTGCTTTTGTCGGCTATAATTCGCCGCTTTCTCATATAAAGGAATGGTATGGCGTTACTGATCACAAACAAATGCACAAACTGCGATATGTGTCTCCCCGAATGCCCGAATGAAGCAATTTCAATCGGCGAGGAGATCTATGTGATCGATCCTGTAC
>CAKVVS010000065.1:0-7067 GCA_934834395.1 Parahaemophilus parainfluenzae
AAGTGGTGGTGGTTCCTTATTAATGGATTTACTCCCAGCCATGGGCGATAAAGACACCATGAACAAAATCGCGGTGCTTGTATTCACCATTTTCTTCGGCAGTTTTATTGTCATCGGCACACACAGTGTGGACAAAATCAATCGCGTATTATTCTTTGTGATGATTGCTACTTTTATCTTAGTGCTCGCATTAATGCTACCAAACATTAAATTTGATAACTTAATGGCGATGCCCATTGATAACGCCTTAATTATTTCTGCAAGCCCTGTATTTTTCACGGCATTTGGCTTCCACGGTTCGATTCCTAGCTTAAATAAATACTTAGACGGTAATGTGAAATCCTTACGCATTGCGATTTTAGTTGGTTCTGGCATCACGTTATTTGCTTACTTTTTATGGCAGCTTTCTACGCACGGCTTACTCAGCCAAAATGAGTTCTTACAAATTTTACGCGAAGACGCCACATTAAATGGCTTAGTGAAAGCAACCTTAGAAATCACCCAAAGCCCAATTATTGCAAATGCGGTAAAAATCTTCTCCACTTTGGCGTTGGTAACCTCATTCTTAGGCGTGGCATTAGGCTTATTAGAATGTATTGAAGACTTGCTCAAGCAATCTTTTAATATTCATGCAGGACGCATTTCATTAGGTTTAATGACCTTTATTCCACCGGTGCTTTTCTCCCTTTTCTATCCAGAAGGTTTTATTCTCGCACTAGGTTACGCCGGTCAAATGTTCGCGTTCTACGCAGTGGTTTTACCGGTAGCATTAGTTTGGAAAGCACGCTCAATTCATCCAAACTTACCATACCGCGTATGGGGTGGGAAAGCATTGTTAGTGATCGTATTAGTGCTTGGCGTGATGATTACTTCGATTCCTTTTGCGATTAGAGCCGGTTACTTACCTTTTGTTGTGGGTTAAAATGGAACAAAAAAGACCGCACTTTTAAGGTGCGGTCTTTTTTTATTTGTTTTCATATAAATGTGTCACTAACTGACCATTCAAATATTCGCCAATATACACTTGCTCAACTGTTAGGTTCTGTTTTTCTAACTCGGCTTTAACCCATTCTTCATCACGATCAATAATGTCTAAAATATCATCATCTAATTGTCCATCAACAATTAATGGATAACGTAAGTTATCATCGCCGTATTGAATAATCGAGAGTTGCCCATTTTGTTCGAATACCGCACGTTTAACCGTTTTGATTTCATAGATACCGGCTGCACGTAACTTAAACATGAGGTCATGGGCAGCAATACCGTTTTTCATACATTCAGCGGTTTTGACCTTACCGTTTGAAATCACCCAAACAGGTTTACCATCAATCAACGATTTAACTAATTTGTTATGATTTTTGATAAAACGGAGGGTAAAAACCAATAATGTCCAAAGCACGAGCACGAGAGAGAACTGGAATACCCCAATACTATCGCTATAAATCACACCACCAATAATGCCACCTAGCACATAGTTTTGTACCTGATCCATCGCGGAGGTCGGTGCAAGGTTACCTTTTCCCATTAAGTTAATTTGGAGTACCAGTCCAATAATACCCATGGCCAATTTCAAGCCTAATAATGTGTAGCCATCCATTATTTATCCTCCTTATCAATCACAGTAACATTCGGGTTTACTAAGTTAATTGGGGATAAGGTATACGCTGAAAAATCATTATTAAAATGGACTTCGAAATACTGATCCCGAATATTTAAAATCATGCCGTTCGTTAATGTACGGCTATTGGTACGAATATCTTCTTTCTGCAAATTTTGACTGTCTTTCACCGAATTTAAAAATGTCACCACGCGAGAGGTATCAGCTGTATAGACTTCACTTCGCTCATATTGGTTATATTGCACACCGAGCAAGAAAATGATTAATAAAAGGAAAATAATACTGAGATCACGATATTTGGTTTGTAACCGATGACGCAAATATAAGCTTGTTACCACAAGCAATGCACCTAGCGAGACAAAAATGGCGATATATTTAAGATAACCTTGAAAAGACATCGCATTTTCTAAAAAAGCAAAAGAGAAAAAAGACATTTTGCATTCCCAATTTTAAAAAGAAAAACAGGTTGCTACTGTAGCACAAGGAAAACTGGCTCGCCATTTTTATCACAGAAATTAAATTCGTTTTTCCGAAAAATCCCTTTTATAATGACCGCACTTTTAGAATAAGAAAGAGAAAAATATGAAAGTAATTCAGCCTGAAGATCAGGGATATTGGCTGTTCATCAAAGGTTCAACACTTTATTGGCAGGAAAATGATCTGCCTTTTGGATCAGCAAAGGAACTCGGCCTCATAACGCAAAAAGCAATGTTGCTCGGGAAATGGAAATCACAACCTTTATGGCTTGTGGCAGAAAATGATCAAGATGAACGAGAATATCTTTCCTTACGAAGTTTGTTGTCCTTACCGACTGAAGATTTTCATTTATTAAGCCGAGGCGTGGAAATCAATCATTTTTTGAAAACCCACCAATTCTGCGGAAAGTGCGGTCAAAAAGCGGAACAAACTCACGATGAGCTTGCGGTTCAATGTACAAGTTGTGGCTATCGCACTTATCCGGTTATTTGTCCTTCCATTATCGTCGCCGTTCGCCGTGGTACAGAGATTTTATTAGCCAACCATAAACGCCATTACACGCCAGGCAAAGCGGGGATGTACACCACGCTAGCTGGTTTTGTGGAAGTGGGTGAAACCTTCGAAGATGCCGTTCGTCGCGAAGTGTTTGAAGAAACCGGCATTCGCATTAAAAATATTCGCTATTTCGGTAGCCAACCTTGGGCGTTCCCAAATTCACAAATGGTGGGCTTTTTAGCTGATTACGACAGCGGAGAAATTCAACTGCAAGAAACAGAACTGCATGATGCACAATGGTTTTCTAGCGCGGCCCCCTTGCCAGAATTACCGCCAACAGGTACTATCGCACTCAAATTAATTAATGCTACGCTTGAGCTTTGCAAAGCGGAACAAAATAAATAAAGGAAAGCCCATGTCTGAATTAAAAAATGATCGTTATTTAAGAGCCTTATTACGTGAACCAGTGGATATGACACCCGTATGGATGATGCGACAAGCGGGACGCTATTTGCCTGAATATAAAGCAACACGCGCTGAAGCGGGCGATTTTATGTCTCTTTGCCGTAATGCGGATTTAGCTTGCGAAGTCACCTTACAACCACTTCGTCGCTATGCTTTAGATGCGGCTATTTTATTTTCAGATATTCTGACTATTCCTGATGCGATGGGCTTAGGATTAAGTTTTGGTGCAGGTGAAGGCCCGAAATTTGCTCATCCAATTGAAAACAAAAGTGCGGTCGAAAATTTACCGATTCCTGACCCTGAAGGCGAACTTCAATATGTGATGAATGCGGTGCGCACAATTCGTCGTGAATTAAAAGGCGAAGTGCCACTGATTGGTTTCTCTGGTAGCCCGTGGACACTGGCGACTTATATGGTTGAAGGTGGTAGCAGCAAAACCTTCAATAAAATCAAAAAAATGATGTATGCCGAACCGCAAACTTTGCATCTTTTATTAGATAAAGTGGCGGATTCCGTGATTTTATACTTAAACGCGCAAATCAAAGCAGGTGCACAAGCGGTCATGGTATTTGATACTTGGGGCGGTGTGTTAGGTCATCGTGAATATTTAGACTTCTCTCTGCAATATATGCACAAAATCGTCGATGGTTTAATTCGTGAACACGATGGCCGTAAAGTACCGGTGACTTTATTTACTAAAGGCGGCGGGTTATGGTTAGAAGCCATGGCAAATACAGGATGTGATGCGCTCGGATTAGACTGGACCGTTAATTTGGCTGATGCGAAAGCACAAGTAGGCCATAAAGTGGCACTACAAGGCAATATGGATCCAAGCGTGTTATATGCCCCGGCAGAACGTATTGAGCAAGAAGTGCGGTCAATTTTAGCTGATTTTGGCCAAGGTAGCGGACACGTGTTTAATTTAGGTCATGGTATTCACCAAGATGTGCCGGAAAGTGCGCCAAAAATCTTCGTGGATGCGATTCATGAGTTCTCTAAAGCCTATCATAAATAAGCGAGAAAAAAATGCGAAATCCGATTCACAAGCGTCTCGAAAATCTCGAAAGCTGGCAACATCTGACCTTTATGGCTTGCTTATGCGAGCGTATGGCACCTAACTTTGCCCTATTCTGCCAAATGACGGAACAAAAGCCTGCAGACAAAACCTATCACAACATTTTAAACTTAGTGTGGGAGTTTCTAACGGTTAAAGAGGCAAAGATTAATTTCGAGAACCAATTAGAGAAACTTGAAGAAATTATTCCTGATGTGAATGATTACGACTTCTTTGGTGTGGTACCTGCTCTCGATGCTTGTGAAGCGTTAGGTGAATTATTGCATGCGATTATCGCGGGCGAGACACTTGAAAAAGCAATTCAAATCAGCCAAATTTCATTAGGCACGGTTTGTTCTTTGTTAGAAACACAAGAAGATCGAGATCTTTCTGAAACTGAACTGAAAAGCCGTGAAGAAATTGAAGAAGAACTTGACCTTCAATGGCAAATCTATCGCTTACTTAAAGACTGTGAAAAACGCGATGTAGACTTGATTTTATCCCTCCGAAACGAGATAAAGCAGGAGGGAATCTCCAATATTGGTATAAAAATTGAGCAATAACGTGAGATTTGTCACAATTTTTGCAAATCGGGCTTTTATTTCCCCCCAAGTTCGATTAGACTTGCCCAAGCCGTAGCAGTTAAAAGCTACGCTTATTTGAATAGAGTCAATTTTAATTTAACAGAAGGTACAAATTTATGAACAAAACAGATTTAATCGATGCAATTGCAAGTGCAGCTGAATTAAACAAAAAACAAGCTAAAGCTGCATTAGAAGCGACTTTAGCAGCTATCACTGGTAGCCTTAAAAAAGGTGAACCTGTTCAATTAATCGGTTTCGGTACATTCAAAGTAAACAAACGTGCTGCACGTACTGGCCGTAACCCACAAACTGGTGCTGAAATCAAAATCGCAGCATCTAAAGTTCCAGCATTCGTATCTGGTAAAGCATTAAAAGACGCAATCAAATAATTAGTCTTAAAACGAATTTTAATTGAACCCTGCTTTGTCAGGGTTTTTTGTTGCCTAAATTTTAACTTTACAATCATCATTTTGCCGATATAATTCCGAACCGAAACTTATTACGGGATATAAATAATGAAACGAAACATTCAACACCGAAATACCCAACAACGCAGACATGCCATCATGCAACTTCTGCAAGAACAAGGTGAAGTCAGTGTTGAACAACTCGTACAGTTATTTGACACCTCTGAAGTGACGATTCGAAAAGATCTCACTGCATTGGAAAGTAATGGTTTCCTTCTTCGAAAATATGGTGGCGCCATTTTAATGCCACAAGAAATCATCGAAGAAGAACAAGATGATGAACTTTCGCAACGAAAGTTAGTCTTAGCAAAGGCAGCTGCAGAACGTATTCGTGATCACAATCGAATTATTGTGGATAGTGGCAGCACAACCGCCGCATTGATTAAACAGCTTAATCGCAAGCAAGGCTTGGTTGTGATGACGAATTCGCTTTCGGTGGCCACAGCATTACGTTCACTCGAAAATGAACCGACACTCTTAATGACGGGAGGCACTTGGGACACACGTTCCGAATCCTTCCAAGGCAATATTGCCGAGCAAGTGCTACGTTCTTATGATTTTGACCAATTATTTATTGGTGCCGATGGCATTGATTTAGAACGTGGTACAACAACATTTAATGAGCTGGTTCGCTTAAGCCAAGTGATGGCTGAAGTGTCTCGTGAAGTGATTGTGATGGTGGAATCACAAAAAATTGGCAGAAAAATGCCAAATGTGGAATTAACCTGGCAGCAAATTGATGTACTGATTACCGATAACAAATTATCTCAGGCCGACAAAGAAGCCATAATGGCGCAAGGCGTAGAAGTAATTTGTGTAGACGTGGCATAAAGTGCGGTCAGAAAAACAAGACTTTTAATTTTAGTAAATAAGGAAAAACTATGTGTGGTATTGTTGGTGCGGTAGCACAACGTGATGTAGCAGAAATTTTAATTAACGGTTTACACCGCTTAGAGTATCGTGGTTATGATTCTGCAGGTGTGGCTGTTGTGGATCCAAACCATGAATTACACCGCGTGCGCTGCTTGGGTAAAGTAAAAGCCCTTGATGAAGCAGTTGCGGTAAAACCATTAATTGGTGGTACAGGGATTGCACACACTCGTTGGGCAACTCATGGTGAACCGTCTGAGGCCAATGCTCACCCGCATACTTCGGGCAACTTTGCTGTCGTCCATAACGGCATCATCGAAAACCACGAAGAATTACGTGAATTACTAAAATCACGTGGCTATGTGTTCAATTCTCAAACCGATACCGAAGTGATCGCTCACCTTGTTAATTGGGAGATGCGTACAGCCTCAACTCTTCTTGAAGCTGTTCAAAAAACCGTAAAACAACTTACTGGCGCATACGGTATGGTGGTATTAGATCGTGAGCATCCAGAACATTTAGTTGCTGCTCGTTCAGGTAGCCCATTGGTGATTGGTTTAGGGATCGGCGAAAACTTCCTTGCATCTGACCAACTCGCGTTATTAAGCGTAACTCGTCGTTTCATCTATTTAGAAGAAGGCGATATTGCAGAAATTACACGTCGTACCGTGGATATTTACGATGCGAATGGTCAGAAAGTAGAACGTGAAGTGCACGAATCTAACCTTGAAAATGATGCGGCAGAAAAAGGTAAATTCCGCCATTTCATGCAAAAAGAAATCTATGAGCAACCAAATGCATTAATCAACACAATGGAAGGTCGTATTCTTCATAATAATGTAATTGTGGATGCTATTGGTAATGGCGCAGCAGAAATCTTAGAAAAAATTGAACACATTCAAATCGTGGCTTGTGGTACCTCATATAATGCAGGGATGACCGCTCGTTACTGGTTTGAAGCACTAGCTGGCGTGAGCTGTGATGTCGAAATCGCGTCTGAATTCCGCTATCGCAAATTTGTCACTCGCCCAAAT
>CAKVVS010000066.1:0-7056 GCA_934834395.1 Parahaemophilus parainfluenzae
CATTCGGTGTGTTACCTCCAGTGTCTAAATTGACACCAGAGCAAACCAAATACTACTTCTTATCTGGTTTCACCGCTAAATTAGCGGGTACAGAGCGTGGTATTACTGAGCCAACTCCAACCTTCTCAGCATGTTTCGGTGCGGCGTTCTTAACTCTCCACCCAACACAATATGCTCAAGTGTTAGTTAAACGTATGCAAGCTGCCGGTGCAGAAGCGTATTTAGTTAATACTGGTTGGAACGGTACAGGTAAACGTATCTCAATTAAAGATACTCGTGGTATTATCGATGCCATCTTAGATGGTTCTATCGAAAAAGCAGAAATGGGTGAGTTACCAATCTTTAACTTAGCTATTCCAAAAGCATTACCAGGCGTAGATCCAGCGATCTTAGATCCACGTGATACTTATGCAGATAAAGCACAATGGGAAGCGAAAGCGAAAGACCTTGCTGGACGTTTCGTGAAAAACTTCGAAAAATATGCGACTAATGCAGAAGGTAAAGCACTTATCGCAGCAGGTCCAAAAGCTTAATTAGATTAGTATCTAGTTAAAATATCGATAAAAAATAACCGCACTTTGGTTTACAAATCAGAGTGCGGTTTTCTTTATCCTTTCGACATAATGAGAGTAGACTAAATATAAATAAGTGTCATCAATATGGTTGATACCATAAAGATAAGTTTGCGATTTTGAATCAGCTGAGTGAAAACATCTATAAAAATAACCGCACTTTGGTTTCAAAACCAAAGTGCGGTTTTTTATATTAAGATTTTTGCGAGCTATTCTTTTGCTACAGTGAGAATAGACCAAATATAAGCCAATATAACCAATACCGCAGAAACAGAAAACATTATGCTTATCACATCAACGAAAAAGAAACTTTCCAGAATCGGTTTAGTGAAGATGCGTTCTGCATATCTCGCGACAAAAGTGATGATATAAGCCCATAACCCCCAGGTGATTATATCGAGTACAAAGCTTTTGGCTTTAATCAGCAAGGGAAGACTGCTACCTTTATTAATAACCATCAATTGTTGTAAAGTGGCGGTTGCCATTATTTAAACTCCTCTGTCAGGGCTTGTCCAGACAGCTAGCTTGGACTTGTTTCTAAAAATCGCTTTTGGGATTACAACGAGTAACGTTATTGTATTGAGTAACCAATAAACGTAGGGATACCAAATGCAGGAAATTCCATATTGGATCAATCCTTTTTCGTAACGTGAATCAATGTATAAGCTTAAGAGACACTGTAAGAAGAAGGAAAAAAACATGATTGAGATATTTGTTTCAAACAACTCCATGTTTTGAATTCCTATACCTAAGGTAATCTTGCGGTATAGTGCAAGTGCAACCAGTGCAACTAATAAGATTGCCCAAGTTGCAGTAACAAAATATTCGGCATACATTGGCCATAGGCGGCGGTTTCTCCAACGCCAGACCTGAGGGAAATATTTGAGAATGGTTTCAGCACCACCTTGTGCCCAACGTAAACGCTGTTTGTATAAACCATAAAGACGTTCAGGCATTAATACCCAACATAAAGCACGAGGTTCATACATTATGTTGTAACCAGCGGTTTGAATTTTCCAACTGATATCAATGTCTTCGGTGATCATATTGGTGCTCCAGCCACCGATTTCTTCCATTACATCTTTTCGGAATAAACAACATACACCAGATACGGTGAAGATGGTTCCCATCAGGCTTTGAGCACGTTTGATTAAACCGATAATGGAGCTAAACTCAGACACTTGTAAGCGACCTAGGATTGTACTGCGGTTACGTACGCGTGGGTTTCCTGTAACGGCGCCATAAGCACGGTTTAATTCGAGGGATTGCACCATGTAATCGATCGCATCGAAATCCAATACCGCATCGCCATCAATACAGGCTACATATTCACCTTTAGCAACTAACAAACCATGATTTAATGCACTGGCTTTACCTTGGTTTTCTTGGTGAAGCGCCACGATGCGCTCATCAGCTTTTGCCCAACGATCAATAATTTCACCCGTGTTATCTTTACTGCCATCATTGATAAAGATCAGCTCATAGTTTGGGTATCGAAGTTGAAGCAAGTAAGGAATAGCTTCATCTAAGTTGTCCCCTTCGTTGTAGCAAGGCACCATAATGCTGACCATTGGCACGCGTTCTTTGGGCATTTGTTGGAAAGTTGGTTGCCCAAGTTTTCCTTCCATAAAAAGGTAATAACACAAACTTGCCGTCACCCAATATATTGCCATTCCAGCAGGATACATGAATACGAAAATACTCACTGCTTCTAAGAATTGTTGGTTCATGATCAATCCTTATTTTTTTCCTGCATTCGTATTTACAGAAAAATACGGTTTCATTTTGTTCAGATCCGGCTGATTAGTTAAAAAGTTATCTGGATAGTAGCCATAGCTATAAATATGATTTTTTTGTAATAGCTTCATCCAATCAATCAATTCGGATTCAGGAATTGGTTTTTGAGTTCGCCAATTCACCGCTTGGAATTCAAACAAGACTTTATCTAATGGTGCTTGGGCTTTCACATTTTCAATGAGAGAGGCAAACCATTGATAGGCTTCTTCTTGTGAAATAGGCTGCTCATTTTCCATGTATGGCATCGCCATAATGGCTGTGGTATCGTAATTTTCGGTGAGCGTTTTTAAATTTTGCGCCAACCATTCTTCTGCATTTGGATTGGTGATCACTGATGCATAAAGATTACGAGCTGTTTTAAGAGAATATGAACCACGCAAGAAATAAGGTTTCAACGCATCAGTGAGTTGATGGGTTAATTGGATTAAATCCTGTGTTTTTTGTTTTGCTTGTGGACTAACCATGCCTTCAGCGTGAGTGCCTTCTGCACCTTCAAAATCGGTTAGGAACGCATCATCGTGGAATAAGATGCCATTAAATTTGGCATAGAATGACAAATCGTTATAAATGGATTTAATGATTTCAACATTCTGGTTGTTATAAGGTGAAAGGCGTAAATAAGCCTTTGTTGAAGGCTTGCCCGTGCGGCTATCAATGACATATTCCGCCTCTTTTACGCCTTTTCGTAAATCAAAGGCGAGTACAGGCATCCAAGCGTAGACTTGTACGCCCGCGCGCGTTTGCAATTGCCAGGCAATTCGGCCAAAAATATCATCTCGTACAGGAAGGTATTTATTTGGGAAATACAAGGCATCCGCTACACCATCCCCATCGGGATCAGAGAAGGCTTGAAGATAAACTGTCGTCACACCATAGCGATAGATGCGGTCGATTAACTTATCAAGGTTTTTGGCTTGCTGAGCTTTATCCGCATCATAGACATAATCCAAATCAACATGTAGCACACGTTGAATTTGCTTGCTTTCATCAATACCATCGAGATAGTTTTTAACGGTATTTAGATCGGTTTCTGCATTAAGTAATAAGCGTCCAATGTGTTTATCGCCAACTTTATTAACAATTTTCTCACCCAATGAGAAATAGTGTGGCATTCCTGCTTGTCGTGCAATTTGCACAGCAACATCATTAAATTGTCCATAAGGCCACACCATGACACGTGGTTTCTTACCGATATGATTGACTAACGTTTGAACAGAACGAGTGAAATCAGATTTCAATCTGTTTTTGTAGGCATCTTCAGTTTCATATTTTCCGTTTTTATATTCAGGTGCAATCACTGAGGGTAATTGACCACCAGATGGGTTGGCATTTATACCGCTATGAAGATTATGAGTATGTGAGGCTACTTCAACGAGCCCACTTTGTTCCATTTCTTTGACTTGCGACCAAGTGGCAAAAACGGAACGATCTAACATTTTATCGGCATAAGCGATTTTTTGATCTGCCGGCGTATCTAACCAGCCTGTCACTGGCGCAAAAACAGCAGGGTAGTGATAGGCCTTTAATAGAGGAAAGACCACGTTATACATGGTTTCATAGCCATCATCGAAGCTTAGCAATACCGCATTATCAGGTAATGTGCCTTTACCATTTTCAGCATCGATAACTTGCTGCCAACTGATCACGTTGTATCCGTTTTCTTTTAGCCAATTAAAATGTTTAATTAAGGTTTGGGCTGAAATCGTTTGAGGAAAATAATGTTTTTGATTTTCAGCCGCACTTTCATCTACAACAGAGTGATAAGCTAATACGCCATAACGATCTTGCGCAAAGGCAAAAACCGAAAAAAGGGAAAGCGTGCAAATAATGATTTTTGCAAAATGTTTTAGAGATCTCATAAAGTTATACCGCTTAAGTATTTAATAATAAATAGAGAAGTTTAAATTTCCGAAATTGTTGAATTCAGCACTGCCGTCGTAAATATTCTTTTTACGACCAATTTCATAAGACACGCCAAATTTTTTACCAACACGCCATTGGTGTCCGTAACTAATCGACCACATTTTTTCTCGACTGAGTTCTGCCTGTTTATAAGCACCCACACTGGCTTTCAGGTGATGATTTAAGACTAAGCCATAATTAAGTGGTTGGTAGTAACTTAAATCCGCACCGAATTCCAAGCTTGTCGCTTTTGATGGGTTGTAATATTCAGCAGAATCAATGGTTTTATTTTTGCTGTTATCGACTCTGTAATTGTTGGTTAGCGCCCAACGGTCATGTTTGAATGTATTGAGATTCAACCAGAAATTGGCTTCTTTTCTTAAGTTGCCGTCATCAAATTTCATGACGCTACCACCTAGCCCAGCTTGGAAAATATCGGAATAGGAATACGTGGTAGAGAAACCAATATCTTTGGTATACACCCCTTTATTGACGGCTTTAACCGGTGTGCCACTACCATTAATATTGGCATCTAAATTAAATGACCAGTGTTGGTTGAGGGTATAATTTGCCTCTGTAGAGAAATAGGCTTTATCATTAAGCTTAATGCCTTTCCCGCTTTCCATTTTTACTTGGAGTGGATAGAAATTGAGCTCTGTTCCCACACCAATTCGGCGAGAAATGAGACTTTCTTTGTCATAAGGGGAGCGAGTTTCTAAGTAATGAACGTAGAGATCGTGACCATTTGCTGTTTTAGGTGTGTAAATCGCATAATCTTGGCTACTTTCATTGCTATAACTTATTGGTGAGGTGCGATGCTGTAAGCCGACACTCCCTACAATTTTGCCAGAACGCGCTTGTTCATAATGCTTAATAAGGGATTGCGCTGACTGACGTTGTTCTTCATTCATTGCATCAAGTGTTTTTGAAACTGTTGGTAAATCATTTTGACTTAAGGCAGTTTCAGCCAGGTTATTACGAGCTTCTTGCTGATCATTTTTACTCAAAAAATAACCGGCTTTTTTCGCCCATAATTTGGCATCATCATAGTTGCCACGATTTCGCTCAAGTTCTGCTTTTTGCAACATAACCCATGGATCACCAGGCGTTTTGTTAAATAGACGATCATCAATAAGTTGCTGAGCCAATTTGCTGTTACCACGCCATAACGCTAAACGTGCCAAACCAAAATAGCGAGCATCGTAGCCTGGATTCAGAATTTTTGATGTTCGGGTATAGTCATTGATATAAACATTTGAATTCATACGCTCTAAATATTGTTGCGCCAATTCAAATTTGCCCGCATCGCTTGCAGTCAGAGAGAGTTTATGAAGTAAACCATCACTCACAGCGAGTTTATGGTTTAAGGCTTGTTGTTCAACTGATTGATAAATCGCTAATGCTTTGTGTGGTGAGCCTTTTGCTGCCCAATAATCACCAAAGGCTTCTTCTAAATACGCAGGCACATTAGATTGAGCCTGTAATGTACTGAAGTTGTCCTCTATTTCATCAAATTTATTCAATCGGACACCCATCACAAAACGGTCTTGCAATGCTTGTTGATACAAAGGATGTTCAGGGTTAATTTTGGCTAAAAGTGCGGTCAATTCTTCAAATGATTTTTCTTGTTGTGTAGGCGTTGTCGCATTTTTTGAAGAGGTAATCGTCTTACCATGCTCAAACCACATCATGTCTTTTTGATTGAATTGATCAGGATAGGCTTTTTGTAGTTTCTCTTGTAATGGTTGAAGGTTGTATTTCGATGCTAAACGATACAACTCTCTCATTAAGGTGATATTTTTTGGATTTTGTTCTAACTGACGTTGCCAACGGCCAAGTTTAGCCATGTCGGGTTCGGTGAAATCAAGTAAATAACTTTCTGCATCAAGATAAGCATTATCTTGTCCAAAACGTTTTTTATAAACGTTCAGTGCATTTTTTGCCGCAGTGTAGTTTTTGGTTTCAGTGGAGGCTAATGCGCCACCAAGCCATCCATTTGGATTATCAGGGAATTGCTTTTGCAATTGGGAATAGAATGCAACGGCACGGTCGTATTGTTTTTCATTTCGAGCGGCTTTGCCTAAATTTTCCAGTTCATTTTGAGAAAATTGCGCTGGTGCGCAGCTTTCGCAAAGTGAAAGTGCTTTAGCGGATTGATTCGTCCTCAGATAGAGTGTAATTAAATCATCGCGCACTTTAATATCGTTTGTCCTCTTAAATAAGGCCTCAAGTTTTGGAATAGCTTGATTTAATTGGGCCTCTCCTTGACGAGAGAAAATGATGATATTTTCTCGTTCGGTATCAATAGAGGAATTTTGGGCATAGGCAACCTGTACTACTGAGGTACTGACACCTACTAATAGCATAGTCTTAAAGACATGGGATAGAGACTTCATATTAACTTCTACTATGTTTAATTATAATTATTTATTGTGGACTCTATATTTATGACAATGTAAAGAAAGTGTAAGTTTAGTAAAGTGATCCGACCTCAAGTTGAGCTATGAAAAATATTAGTTATGTATAACAGCGGATGTTTTAGGTGAAAAAATAGGCGTTTTAGTAAAATAAAACGCCTATTTTATATTTAGAGAAGTGATTAACCGTTATTTCAAAATAAACATCGGTGTGTTGCTGATAGGATCACGATGAATGATGACATCCAAATCAAACACATCCTTAAGTAACTCTTCGGTCATCACTTCATCAGGTGTGCCTTGTGCCATTAAGGCACCTTTTTTCATGACGATTAAGTAATCGCAATAGCGGCAGGCTTGGTTGAGAT
>CAKVVS010000067.1:0-6950 GCA_934834395.1 Parahaemophilus parainfluenzae
TCTTGGAGGTTTTATGAAATTTAATAATATTCTTGTTGTACTCAATCCTGATAACGAAAAACAATATGCGCTTGCTCGTGCCGTTCGTCTTGTTAAAGAACAGCAAAATGAGACAAAAGTAAAAATCACCACTCTGCTGAGTGTCTATGACTTATCTTATGAAATGTCTGCGCTTCTTTCTTCGGAAGAACGTAGCCAAATGCATAAAACAGCCATTGAACAACAACGTCAAGCCGTCCAATTTTATTTAGATAAATATGCGGATCCAGAAATTGAGTTTGAATCTCACATTGTATGGAGCAGCAATGAAGCGGATGCAATTCGTGAAGAAGTTGAAAAAAATCAATACGACCTCGTTGTGAAATATACTAAAGATGAAGAAAGTTTTACTTCATTGATTTTCACACCAGTAGATTGGCAATTGTTGCGTAAATGTCCAATCCCAGTATTAATGGTGCGTGATGGCGACTGGAAACACCAACGCCGTATTTTAGTCGCTGTTAATGTGTCAGGTGAACAAGAATATCAAGATGAATTCAACCGAGAGTTAGTTTCAACAGGCATGAATTTAGCGGAAAACTTAAACCGTGGTAACGTACATTTAGTGGCAGCCTACCCTGTTGCGCCAATTAATATGGCAATTGATTTACCTGAATTTAATACTTCAGGTTATGAAAATGGCATTCGCGGCCAGCACCTCATCAATATGAAAGCTTTACGTCAAAAATTTGGTATTGATGAAGATCATACCCATGTACGCGAAGGTTTCCCTGAAGAAGTGATTCCTGAAGTGGCGAAAGAAATTGAAGCAGAATTAGTGATTTTAGGCACAGTAGGTAGAACAGGTTTATCTGCAGCGTTATTAGGTAATACGGCTGAACATGTGATTAGTAAATTAAGCTGCAATCTATTAGCCATTAAACCTTCTAAAAAATAAGCCTATTTAGCTTTTTATTTAAAATAAGTGCGGTCAAAAAAACAATCGTTTTAATGACCGCACTTTTTTGTTAAAAAAATGTGAAGTTTCTCACAAAATCAACTTTTTCTATTCGTCTCATTATTTCTTTTTCGCTATACTCATCCGCCCTATCGAAGACTTTCTATAAATTGATTTATTGATTAAAAAGGAAAGACAATGAAAAAAACATTAATTGCAGCACTACTTGGCTTATCTGCGCTCGCGCAAGCTCATGAAGTTTGGGTTGCAACACCGGCACAAATTGCTTCTAATAGCGTTTTAAAAGCTGATTTAGCTTATGGTGACTACCCTTACGTTGAAAAAATTCCCGAAAAACGTCTTGCTATTTTCCCCCCAATGGAACTCATCAATCAAGATGGCGAAATGCAAACCTTAGTACAAAAAGGTGAAAACTACCAATATCAATCAGAAAAACCGTTAAAAGACGGTTCATATTGGGTAACGGCAACTTATAAACCAACTTTCTGGTCACAAAATAATGAAGGTTGGAAAATGGATAACTTACAAGGCACACCAAATGCATTCTATTGCGAACAAACTCAAATGTTTGGTAAGGCCTTTACCGTTGTGGGTAAGAAACCATTGAATGCAGAGATGGCAATGACACGCATCGGTTTACCACTTGAAATTGTGCCACTCAAAGATCCAAAAACAATTAAAGCGGGCGAAGCTTTTCCTCTTCAAATTTTCTATAAAGACAAACCACTTGCGGGCGAAACGATTATTGCAACGTCTGATACCTTTGTCGTAAAAGATATGGAAGCGGCAACATCTCACCGTGAACCACAGGCGTTTTCAGGTAAAACAGATAGTGAAGGTAAAGTTAACTTTATCCCATTAATTGAAGGTATTTGGAAACTTAAAGTGATTCACAAAGAACCATTTGAAGATCAAAAGGTGTGTCAACAATCAGCAAATTACGCAACGTTAATTCTACCTGTTGGTAAAGCGCGTGCTAAACTGCCACCAAAACCAGAACATCATCACCATTAATCATAAAAAAAGTGCGGTCAAATTTAACCGCACTTTTTTAATATGTTCTTACTGCTGGAGGTTGATAATGCTCAATAAAGTTTTCAATTTCTTGAAGATCATTCGAGAATAGAATCTTCTCAAAATCACCTTGAGTAAAAAAGCCTTCTTTTACCATATGGCTAAAAAAGGACTTTAATGAATCGAAATACCCCTTTTCATTAAATAGAATACAAGGATTATTATTTTTCCCTATTCGAGCCCAAGAAATCACTTCAGCAATCTCTTCTAAAGTGCCTGGTCCACCAGGCAAAGCAATATAAGCATCGCCACGCTCAACCATTTTCTTTTTTCGCTCAGACATGCTTTCAACCACCACGGTCTTGGTCAAATTAGGATGTGAAACTTCTCTGTCTTGTAAAAATTGAGGGATAATGCCAATTAATTTGCTTTGATGAGCAAGTACAGTATCAGCAACCACGCCCATTAATCCCAATTTTCCGCCACCATAAACTAAAGTATGTTGGCCATCTGCAATCCATTTTCCTAATTTTTTTGCGGCAGCCTGATAGGCAGAATCATTACCTAAACTCGCACCGCAATAAACCGTGATGTTCATCCTACTTTTTCCGTTCTACCCATTTTCCATCAATATAATCCACAATCCATTTCGTGGCTTTACCATTCTTTTCAGAAGTCACATATTGATGTTTTTCTTTACGGCTGAAACGGATAATGGCTTCATTACCCTCAGGGTCTTTTTGTGGCGCATCGGCTAAATAACGTAATTTTTCTGGTAAACGATCACGATAAAGCGCTAATTCGGCCACTTTTGCTGGGCGTGTTTCACGTGATTTTGGGAAGTTATGTGCAGACATAAACACACCACTAGCACCATCACGCAATACAAAATACGCATCAGATTTTTCACATTTCAATTCAGGGAAATGAACCGGCTCTTCTTTTGGTGGTGCAACCTCGCCGTTTTTCAAAATCTTACGGGTGTTATCACAATTGGTACAGCCCATGTATTTCCCAAAACGACCGAGTTTCAAGTGCATATCAGCACCACACTTGTCGCATTCTACAATCGGACCGTCATAGCCTTTAATTTTGAATTGGCCTTGTTCAACCAAATAACCATCACAATTTGGATTATTACCACAAATATGCAATTTACGATGAGGGTCAATGATGTAACTGTCCATCGCTGTACCACATTTCGGACAACGTTTACGATCCATTAAGGCTTTAGTTTCAGAAGCCTCATCCAATACATTGAGTAATTCCGCCTCAGGAATGAGATTAATCGTCGTTTTACAACGCTCTTTCGGTGGTAAAGCATAACCAGAACAACCAAGAAATACACCTGTACTTGCTGTGCGAATGGCCATTTTTCGGCTACAAGTCGGACAATCAATATTGGTGAGTACAAGGCTATTCGGCTTCATTCCACCTTCTAATTCATCCAATTCAGCCGTAGAAAGTTGAGTAGAAAAATCTTTGAAGAATTGATTTAACTCAGCCTTCCAATTTTTCTCACCTGATGCTATTTGGTCTAATACGTTTTCCATGTTGGCAGTGAAATCGTAGCTCATCAAATCAGTAAAAGATTGATTTAAGCGATCAGTAACGATTTCGCCCATTTTCTCGGCGTAGAAACGGCGATTTTCAATGCGAACATAACCACGTTCTTGAATAGTCGAAATAATTGCTGCATAAGTCGAAGGACGACCAATACCACGTTTCTCCAATTCTTTAACCAATGCAGCTTCAGTAAAACGAGCGGGAGGTTTGGTAAAGTGTTGGCTTGGCGAAACTGTTTTTAGTGCTAATGTTTCGTTCAAACTCACAGCCGGTAAAATTTGGTCTTCTGGATTTTTACCTAATTGTGGTAAGACTTTTGTCCAACCATCAAAACGTAAAATACGGCCTTTGGCTTTCAATTCATAATCGCCAGCCATTACAGTAACCGTTGTACTGTCATATTGTGCAGCCGGCATTTGGCAAGCTACAAATTGACGCCAGATTAAATCATACAAGCGTACTGCATCTTTATCCATGCCACTTAAATGATCTGCGAGCGTTTTTACATCAGATGGACGAATCGCTTCGTGCGCTTCTTGAGCGTTTTCTTTGCTCGAATAGAAATTCGGTTTAGCGGGCAAATAATCTTTGCCAAAATGGCTTTCGATATAAGAGCGTGCCATATTTAATGCATCTTGGCTCAAGTTGGTTGAGTCCGTACGCATATAAGTGATGTAACCGGCTTCATATAAACGTTGTGCCAACATCATGGTTTTCTTCACTCCAAAACCTAAACGCGTACTTGCAGTTTGTTGTAAGGTTGAAGTAATAAATGGGGCTCTTGGTTTAGAACCTGTTGGTTTTGTTTCTAAATCTGTGACAACGTAATGAGATTTATTTAAGAAATCGACCGCACTTTGAGCTTCTTTTTCATTTTTCGGCTCAAACTTCTTACCTTTATATTGCACCACATCCAAACGTAAGTCTTCTTTCTTGCTCGTTTGGGTTAGCGCTTCAATTTCCCAAAATTCTTCCGGTTGGAATGCTTTGATTTCACGTTCACGCTCTACCACCAATTTCACGGCAACAGATTGCACTCGTCCGGCAGATAGACCGCGTGCCACTTTTTTCCATAATAATGGCGACACCATAAAGCCTACCACGCGGTCTAAGAAACGACGGGTTTGCTGAGCATTAACCTGGTCCATATTAATGTGCGCAGGATGCTGGAATGCTTTTTCAATCGCTTTCTTCGTAATCTCATTAAATACAACGCGGCTAAAACGACTATCATCGCCACCGATCACTTCACGTAAATGCCACGCGATAGCCTCTCCTTCTCTATCCAAGTCGGTGGCGAGATAAATATGATCTGATTTTTTAGCGAGAGATTTTAATTCGGCTACCACTTTTTCTTTACCTGGTAGAATTTGGTAATTGGCTTTCCAATCGTCATAGGGGTCAATCCCCATACGTTTCACTAAGGCCGCACGGTCTTTTTCTGCTTTAATTTTGTTTTTTTCTTCCGCACTTAATCCTTTAGTGGAAACTGGTTTGGCCTTTTCGCCTGTGCTACTCCCTGCAGTAGGCAAATCACAAATATGCCCTACGCTGGATTTCACCACATACTGGCTACCTAAATATTTATTGATGGTTTTCGCTTTGGCTGGCGACTCGACAATCACTAAAGATTTGCTCATTTGCTTACCTAAAATATAACTAGAATTCTGTAAAATTGGCGATATACTGCAAACTTACGCCGATAAAATCAAGCTTTTTTTCAAAAAGGATTTATAAATGGATAAACTCAATGCAATTTCGGTTTTCTGTAAAGTAATCGAAACGCAAAGTTTTACACAAGCCGCAAACCAACAGAATATTTCTGTGGCGATGGCGAGTAAACTAGTTTCACAATTAGAAGAACATTTAAAAACACGATTATTACAACGTACAACACGAAAAATTGTACCAACTGAAGCTGGTATGCTTTATTATCAACGTTGCCAAGCCATTTTATTAGATTTAAGCGAGGCTGATTCTAGCATTAGTAATATGGCAACAAGCTTACAAGGTAATTTATTAATCTCTGTGCCGCGTGATTTTGGCTTGCTTTATATCTCACCTAACTTACCTAAATTTATTGAGCTTCATCCCAATTTACACGTAGAAATTGAATTTGAAGATAAACGTGTCGATCTTGTTGCTGAGGGCTATGACTTAGCATTACGGATTGGCTATATGCAAGATAGCTCACTTGTTGCGCGTAAAATTAGTAGCTCCCCTATGCATTTTGTTGCCTCTCCAAGTTATTTAGAAGCACGAGGCACACCACTTACACCTGACGATTTAGAATATCACCAAGGTTTACTTTATAAATCATCGTTAAATCAAGTGCATTGGCAATCAACAAAAGCCAATCAAATTCAACGGTATAAAATTCAATCTAAAGTGGTTTCCAATAATGGTATGGCATTGTTAGAAATGACAAAAGCGGGATTGGGCATCAGTAATTCACCTAGCTTCTTTGTCAAAGATGCGCTTGCTTCAGGTGAATTAGTTGAAATTTTGTCTGAATATAAACAAAAACCTTTAGATATTTATGTGGTTTACCCAAACCGTCGTCATTTACCTGCAAAAGTTCGTGCATTTATTGAATTTCTAGCGAGCCTCGGTTTGTGTGAGAACAGTCAAATATAAAAAACAAGGGCGGATTGATCGCCCTTTATTATTCAAATAATGTCCAAATTGGTTTAACCTCTTCAGGTAAAAATAAATTTTTTCCTAATTCAATCCATCCGCAAGGAAAATGAAAGTCTGACCCTAAAGAGGCGGCTAAGTCATATTCATTGGCTAAACGCGCAAGATATTGACGCTGATCTTTAGTTTGTCCACTATCCGAGACTTCCATACCATCACCACCCCATTGTTTAAAATCAACAATTAATCGACGAATCCATTTTCCTGTCATGTTATAACGCATAGGATGGGCAATGACTGCGACACCACCTGCAGCATGAATCGTATCAATCGCTGTTGGAATATCCACCCATTCAGCTTTGACAAAACACGATTTTCCACCGCCTAGATAACGCTTAAAGGCTTGCCCATCATTTGAAACCTTTCCGATTTGTACCAAATAACGCGCATAATGCGCACGAGTTACTTCCCCGTTTGCTAACGCTTTTGCGCCTTTATAGGCATTGGGGACGCCTGCTTTTTCTAATTTATGGCCAATTTCAACCGCTCTTTTTTCTCTCAGTGATTTTTGTTCGGCTAAAAGTGCGGTCATTTTAGGATGTGTTTTATCAAAATTTAATCCAACAATATGGATGCCACGACCTTCCCAATTCGTTGAAATTTCTACGCCATTAATCAGCTCTATACCTAATTTATCGGCTTCAAGCTTGGCTTCATCAATGCCCATCACGGTGTCGTGATCACATAAAGCAAGCACATTGACACCGTGTTCATG